>QMLK01000047.1 GCA_003646705.1 Deltaproteobacteria bacterium
CTTTACCCAACCCCGCCTCACCCCATCAACCACTCCAAGATCGCCTTCTGGACGTGAAGGCGGTTTTCGGCCTGATCGAAGACCACCGACTGCGGCCCGTCCATCACCTCATCGGTTATCTCCTCACCCCGATGGGCCGGAAGGCAGTGCATTACCAGGGCCCCTGGGGCGGCCAGCTCCAGTAACGCCCCGTTGAGCTGATAGGGCTTGAAGACCTCGAGGCGTTGCTGGTGTTCCGATTCCTGCCCCATGGAGGCCCACACGTCGGTGTAGAGCACTTGGGCCCCCCGGGCTGCCTCCTTAGGGTCGTGGGTGAGGAGGACCTTGGCCCCCTCCTCGAGGGCCCTCTCCAGGATCCGTCTGTCCGGCTCGTAGCCGGGGGGGCAGGCCAGCCGGAGCTCCACATCCATCTTCAGGGACCCGTTGATCCAGGAGTTGGCCACGTTGTTGCCGTCCCCCACATAGGCCACCTTCACCTGGTAGTCCCCCAACTTCTCCCAGATGGTGAAGATGTCCGAGAGGATCTGGCATGGATGCAACAGGTCGCTAAGCCCGTTTATCACGGGGACGGTGGCAAACTGGGCTAGCTCCTCGACCGTTCGGTGGGCAAAGGTCCTGATCATGATGCCGTCCACATAGCGCGACAGCACCCGGGCGGTGTCGGCGATCGTCTCCCCCCTTCCGAGCTGAGTCTCCTGTGAGCTGAGGAAGAGGGCGTGGCCCCCCAGTTGGTACATCCCCACCTCGAAGGAGACCCGGGTGCGGGTCGAGGGCTTCTCGAAGATCATCGCCAGGGTCTTGCCCTCCAGGGGCCTCCAGCCCTCCCCCCTCTTTTGCTTCGCCTTGAGCTCCTTAGCCCTCTCCAAGAGGGCCTTGAGCTCCTCCTTGCTGAGGTCGTAAAGGGAGAGGAAATCCCGCTTCATGTCCGATCCTTTTTTAAGGAGGCTGCATTTTACCGTGAAAAGGGCAAAAGGGTAAAGACGCCCTCCATGGTCTCGGGCGGGGCAGCAGGGCCTCCTCGGCGGCCTTGCAGGGTTTATAAAAGATGTTTATCCCCTAGAGGCCGCCAAAAGCCAAGGCTTGACAAAATCTGAGGCCGGGCTATGATAAAACATCATTAAATTGTATACAGTATACAATTTTGGGGGGTTGTCCATATGAACGTGGCTGATTGGATAAGGAAGTGGGCCTCTATCCTGCCCAAGAAGGTGGCCTTGATTTACGACGACCGTCCCATCACCTATCGGGAACTCAACGACAGGGTGAACAGGCTCGCCAATTATCTCCTGAGGCTTGGGGTAAGGGAGGGGGACCTGGTGGCGGTCCTCCTGAGGAACTGCGTGGAGTTCATGGAGATCTTCTTCGCCACCTCCAAGATCAACGCCATCTTCGTGCCGCTGAACTTTCGCTTGGTGGCCTCGGAGGTGGTCTACATCCTGAGGGATTGCTCCGCGGGGACGCTCTTCTTCGGGGAGGAGTTCGTGGAGACGGTGGAGAAGGTGAGGGGGGAAGTGCCCATCGATGAGGGGCGCTTCATCTGCATAGGGGAGGCCCCCCCTTGGGCCCAGCACTACGAACGGGTCCTCGAGGGTAGCCCTGCCGTTGAGCCAACAGGCCTCAGGGAGACAGACCCCGAGACCCCCCACATCATCATGTACACCTCCGGTACCACCGGCTTTCCCAAGGGGGCGACCTTGTCCCAGCGGAAGACCTTCTTCAACGTACTGAACGCCAACATCTATTACCACGCCACCCCCGATGACAGGATGGTGGTCTCCCGTCCCCTCTTCCACTCCGGGGGGCTCCTGGTCGACAGCCTTCCCTTCCTCTACAAGGGGGCCACGGTGGTGATGAAGAAGAGGTTCAGCCCCCAAGAGCTGCTGGAGACGGTCGAGAGGTACAAGATCACGGTTCTTGAGACCTCAGCCACCATGTATCGCTTCATCCTCGAGCAGTGCGACCCGGACGCCTCCAGGTTTTCCTCGGTTAAGTGCTTTTTCACCGGAGGGGAGAACGTACCCCTTTCGCTGCTGAGGGCCTACAGCGAGCGGGGCATTGTGATCTGTCAGGTCTTCGGTCAGACGGAGGCCTCCACCATCACCTGGTTGCCCGTGGAGCACGGCCTGAGGAAGATGGGGTCGGTGGGGCTTCCGGTCTTTCACGGGGAGGTGAAGATCGTGGATGAGGAGGGCAAGGAGGTCCCTCCGGGCGAGATAGGCGAGATCGTGGTCTCCGGTCCCATCCTCATGTCGGGTTATTGGGGGAGGCCCGATCTCACAGCCGAGACCATCAAGGACGGGTGGCTCCACACCGGCGATCTCGGGGTGCGGGACGAAGAGGGGTTCTATTACGTGATAGACCGGGGCAGGAACATGTTCATCTCCGGAGGGGAGAACGTCTATCCGGCGGAGGTGGAGCGGGTCCTGCTGGAGAACCCCAAGGTCCTCGAGGCGGCCGTAGTCGGTGTCCCCGATCCCAAGTGGGGGGAAGTGGGGAAGGCCTTCATAGTGGTGAAGGAGGGTGAGGTGCTCACCCGAGAGGATGTGATCCAGTGGTGCCTCGATAGGCTGGCCAAGTACAAGATACCCAAACACATCGATTTTGTAGAAGCCCTCCCCAAGAACGCCGCTGGCAAGATCGTGCGACATGTGCTGAAGGAGTGGTCTGTCAAAGGGAAGCCCGACTTCCGGTTTGAGTCCCGAGGCAAGGAGGTTGAGAAAGAATGAGCACGAAGATAGCTGTCGATGTAGGTGGCACCTTCACAGACGTCGTCCTCTTAGACGAGTCCAAGGGAAGGCTGTTTTGCACCAAGACGCCGACGACCCACGGCGATCTCGCCGAAGGGGTGATGCGCGGCCTCGAGGAGATCCTCCAGGCGGCCTCCCTCCAGGGGGATGGCCTGCAGGTGATCCATGGCACCACCATCGGCACCAACGCGGTGGTCGAGGGGAAGGGGGCCAAGGTCGGCCTCATCACCACCGAGGGCTTCGAGGACGTGCTGGAGATAAGGCGTGTGGCGAGGCCGAAGGAGGCCGCCTTCGACTTCTGGGTGGACAACCCTCCGCCCTTGGTCCCGCGATGTCTGAGGAAGGGGGCAAAGGAGCGGATCAACGCCGAGGGGAAGGTCGTCGTCCCCTTGGACCCCTCCTCCCTTGAGGAGGCCTTTAGGGCCTTTGAGGAAGAAGGCGTGGAGGCGGTTGCGGTAAGCCTGCTCTTCTCCTTTCTCAACCCTACTCATGAGCGCCGGATACGCGATCTCCTAGAGGAGAGGTTCCCGAAAGTACATATTTCCCTCTCCTCGGAGGTATGCCCCGAGTTCAGGGAATACGAACGCACCAGCACCACCGTGATGAACGCCTACTTAGGGCCGGTCATAGAGGAGTACCTCAGGGAGTTGCTCCAGAGGCTCAAGGGGCGCCACCCCCGCTGTCAATTGTTCATCTTCCAGAGCAATGGGGGCTCGATGCCAGCGGAGGTGGCCGCCTCTTACGCCGTAAGCCTGATAAACTCCGGCCCCGCAGGGGGGGCGATCGCGGCCTCCTTCGTAAGCCATCTGACCGGACGTCAAAGGGCCATCGGCATCGACATGGGCGGGACCACGTGTGACATCTCGGTCATCGAGGGCGGCGTGCCGAAGACCACCACGTGGGGGGGTGTGTCCGAATATCCGGTGAAGCTGCCCATGATAGATCTGCGGACGATAGGGGCCGGGGGAGGGAGCATCGCCTGGGTGGACGATTTGGGGGTCCTACATGTGGGACCCCAGAGCGCGGGTTCGGACCCCGGGCCAGCCTGTTACGGCTGGGGTGGGGAGCTCCCCACGGTGACCGATGCCAACTGCGTCCTTGGCCGCCTGAACCCCCGCTATTTCCTAGGAGGGCGCTTTGACCTCAAGCCCGACAGGGCCGCCGAGGCCATAAGGCGACACGTGGCCGACAAGATGGGCCTTACCGTGGAGGAGGCGGCCCTCAACATCGTGAAGATAGTGAACGCGAACATGGCCAAAGGGATAAGCAAGGTCTCCGTGGAAAAGGGCTACGACCTGAGGGATTTCGTCCTCATAGCCTTCGGTGGGGCGGCCCCCCTCCACGCCTGCGAGTTGGCCGAGGGGCTCGAGATAGGCAGCGTCATAGTCCCCTTCATGAACGGTGGGCTCTCGGCGGTGGGGCTTGCCATCTCGGAGGTGCAGCACAACTACGTCAAGACCATCGCGAAAAAGGCCCAAGGCCTGTCCCCGGAGGAACTCCTCGCCCACTTCCGCGAACTGCAGGAGAAGGGGCTTGGCCAGCTCGAGAGGGAGGGGATCGATAGGTCCCAAGCGGTCATCGAGTGGTCAGCCGACATGAGATATGAGGGGCAGTCTTGGGAGCTGAACGTACCCATTGCGCCTCGGGAGTCGATGTCCGATGAAGATCTCGCCGAGATCGTACAGGATTTCCATCGCCTCCACCAGAAGGTTTACTCCTATTCAGAGCCGGAGGAGGTGGTCGAGTTCGTAAACCTCAGGGTCCGGGTCAGAAAGGAGGGGAAGGACTACACCTCCCTCTTTCGGAGGGACTCGGGGGACGGTCCCTCGGAGGTCTCCCCCAAGGGCTTCAGGGCCGTATTCCTCGAGGGTCGAGGCTTCGAGGAGGTCCCCGTGTTCGCCAGGGAGGGGCTCCCCCTAGGGGTCAAACTGCAGGGTCCATGCATCATCGAGGAGGAGTTCTCCACCACCTTCTTGCCGGAGGGGTGGTCCTTGTGGGTGGACGAATTCAGGAACCTGGTGGCGGAGAGATCCGAAGGCGAAAGGGGCCCTTCCCGCCTTAAGGGTTACTCCTCCGATAAGGTCACCATGCAGGTCATCAGGTACGGCCTCGAGTCCATCGCCGACGACATGGGTCACAACCTGATGAGGATGGGAAGGACGACCATAGTGAAGGAGATAATGGACCTCAACTGCGCCGTCCTCGACCACCAAGGTCTGCTGCTGGCTCAGGCCAACCTCTGCCCCTTGATGATGTTCAGTCTGCCCGTGTCCGCCCAATATATGCTGGAGCGCATCGATCACTTCGAGCCCGGGGACATCGTCATCTGCAACGACCCCTACTTGGGGGGACAACATCTGCTCGATGTGCAGTTCTTCGCCCCGGTCTTCTACAAGGGGGAGTTGGTAGCCTTTGTGGCCAACATCGCCCACCATCTCGACCTGGGCGGCAGTGTCCCCGGGGGTGTGGCAGGGGGCCTGACGGAGATCTATCAGGAGGGACTGAGGATACCCTTTGTGAAGTTCTTCAAGGCCGGCAAGGAGGACCGCGAGATAAGCAGCTTCATCGCCTCCAACATCAGGATCCCTGAGAAGACCCTGGAGGATCTCAGGGCCCAGGCGGCTACCACCCTCTGGGGGGTCAGAAGGGTTCAGGCGTTGATAGAGAAGTACGGTTTGGAGACCTTCAGGCGCTGCACCCAGATGTTGCTCCAGTACAGTGAGGAGAAGGTGCGGAGGGCCCTGCGGGAGATCCCCGACGGGCTTTACACAGGGGTCGACCACCTGGACGACGACGGGATAGGCGGTGAGCCGGTGAGGGTGCAGGTGAACGTGAGGATCTCAGGGGGGTCCATGGTGGTCGATTTCGAGGGGACCTCGCGGCAGACCCGGGGGAACGTGAATTGTCCATGGTCGTGCACCTTGGGAGGGGTTTACTACACCCTCGTCGGGGTGATAGACCCCTACATGCCCGTCAACTCCGGGACCTTCAGACCGGTGGAGGTGAGGTGTCCTGAGGGCCTGGTCACTCGTCCCCTTCCCCCAGCGGGGGTGACCGCCCGCAGCCAGACCATGACGAAGATCGTCGAGGCGATGCTCAAGGCTTTGAGTCAGGTGGTGCCTGAGCGGGTGGTGGCCGGCAGCCACGGTCAGGCCTGTACCAACAGCTTCAGCGGCGTCGACCCTCGAACCGGTAGGGCCTTTACCTACATCGAGATCCAGGGGGGCGGAGCAGGGGCACGGCCCAACAAGGACGGCCCCGATGGACAGGATCTGCACCTGGGGCGATTCATGAACACCCCTGTGGAGGCGGCGGAGCTGGAGTATCCGGTGATGATCGAAAGATACGAGTTCATACCCGATTCCGGTGGTGCAGGGAGGTACCGAGGGGGGTTGTCCCTGAGGAGGGACATCAGGTTCCTCACCGACGTGATCTGGGCTCGCTACTCCGACCGTCAGAAGTTCGCCCCCCAAGGTCTCTTCGGAGGGAAGGAGGGCAGCAGAGGTGCCTTCGTCCTCAACCCCGGCACTGACCGTGAGGAGCGCAAGCGGGCCAAGGGCGTGGAGACCATCAAGGCCGGGGACGTCCTCAGCATAAGGTTGCCCGGAAGCGGCGGCTACGGTCCCCCCTGGGAGAGGGAGTTGGAGAAGGTGGCCTGGGATGTAAGAAACGGGAAGGTGAGCAGGGAGGCGGCCCTGAGGGACTATCTGGTGGTCATCAGAGAGGATTGCAGCATCGATCTACAGGCGACAGAGGCCCTCAGGGCGAGGCAAAAAACTCAAGGAGGTGAGCCATGAAGAGGATCCTCATCGTTGCACTGGCCGTTTCAATCGTGGCCCTGTCCTTGTGGGCCCCCGCATGGGGGGCTGAACGACAGCTAAAGGCCGTGAGCTTTCTGCCGAAGAACCATCAGCTCTGTGCCATGATCCATGTATGGGTCAAGAGGGTCAACGAAGCCTGCAAGGGCGATCTCAAGATCAATTGGGTCGGGGGACCGGAGGTGATCCCCCCCTTCGAGCAAGCGGGAGCCCTGCAGAAGAACGTGGTGCAGGTGGCCTTCATCCCAGCGGCCTATTACCGACCCCTCTTGCCCGAGGCCGATGCCATCTCGCTGTCCAAGTACGATTTCGCTGAGGAGAGGAAAACGGGTGGGCTTTGGGACTTCATGGTCGAGCGGCACAAGACGATAGGGATGATGCTCTTGGGGACGTGGCTCTACGATCCCTTCTACCTTTACGTCAACAGGCCTATAGAGCACCTCAACGACC
>QMLK01000048.1 GCA_003646705.1 Deltaproteobacteria bacterium
ACCATCACAGGGGTGGGGGAGGTCCTGAAGGCTCGAAAGCCCTCCATACAGATGGTGGCGGTGGAACCCGCTGCCTCCCCCGTCCTGTCCGGTGGAAGCCCAGGGGCTCACAAGATCCAGGGGATAGGCGCGGGCTTCATCCCGGAGGTCCTAAATTTGGAAGTGGTGGATGAGGTCATCCAGGTGAAGGATGAAGACGCCGGGCAGATGGCCCGAAGGCTTGCCAAGGAGGAGGGGATCCTGGCTGGGATCTCCTCGGGTGCCGCCCTTTGGGCTGCCATGGAGGTGGCCAAGAGGGAGGAAAGTCGGGGGAAGATGATCGTGGTGCTTCTACCTGACACCGGGGAGCGATACCTCAGCACGGATCTCTTCGGGGAGGGATGAAGATGAGGGTTTACCTCGACCACAACGCCACGACCCCTCTGCGGGAGGAGGTCCTGGAGGGGATGCTTCCCTTCCTGCGAGAGCACTTCGGCAACCCTTCAAGTGCCCACAACTTCGGAAAAAGGGTACGGGAGGCGGTGGAGGAGGCTCGGGAGCGCGTGGCAACGGCCATTGGAGCCCGGCCGAGGGAGATCATCTTCACCTCTGGAGGTACTGAGGCAGACAATTTGGCCCTCTTCGGCGTGACCAACTCCCCCTTGGCCTCAAAGCGCCGTAAGGTGGTCACCTCAGCCATAGAGCACCCCGCGGTCATCGAGAGCTGCAAGGCGCTCAAGAAGAGGGGCTTCGAGGTGGTATTCCTGCCCGTGACCCCTGAGGGGGTGGTAGACCTTGGGGCGGCCGAGGAGGCCATTGACGAGAACACCCTCCTGGTCTCCCTGATGCTCGCCAACAACGAGATCGGGACGCTGCAGCCGGTCCGAGAGGTGGCCGAGATGGCCAAGGCCAAGGGGGCCCTGGTACACACCGATGCCGTGCAGGCCCTTGGAAAGGTGAGGGTCAAGGTGGAAGAGTTAGGGGTGGACCTGGCCTCCTTCTCCTCCCACAAGCTCTACGGTCCAAAAGGGGTAGGGGCCCTTTACGTGAGGACTGGCCTCAGATTGGATCCCCTCCTTCACGGTGGCCATCAGGAGCGCCGCCTGAGGCCGGGCACGGAGAACGCCCCCGGCATCATCGGCTTCGGCCTCGCTGTGGAGCTCGCCCAAGAAGACCTCGATCGAGGGATGGACAGACGCATCGAGGCCCTAAGGGACAGGTTGCAGCGACTGCTCCTTGAGCGCATCCCTCACGTCGTGGTTAACGGAGGAGGCCCTCGCGTCCCCAACACCCTCAATATAAGCTTTGCCTTCGTCGAGGGGGAGGCCTTGACCCTGAGCCTCGACGCTGAGGGAGTGGCCGTCTCCACTGGCTCTGCCTGTAGCTCCGGAAGCCTCGAGCCCTCTCACGTCCTGTTGGCCCTCGGACTCCCTCCGGAGGTGGCCCACGGCTCTCTGCGCTTCTCCTTGGGGAAGGATACCACCCAAGAGGAGGTGGATTACGCAGCCGAGGCCGTGGCCTCTGTGGTCGAAAGGCTGAGGGCTTTCTCACCCCTCTATGAGGACTTCCTGCGCTCAGAGCTCGACCTTGAGCAATACCTTTTGAGGAGGAAGGAAGAGACATGATGGAGAACTTCAACTACAGCCAAAAGGTGATGGAACACTTCATGAACCCGCGCAACGTAGGGGAGATGGAGGACCCAGACGGGGTCGGCACGGTGGGGAACCCTATGTGCGGAGATGTGATGCGCCTTTACATAAAGGTGGAAGGGGACAGGATCGTCGATGCCCGCTTCAAGACCTTCGGCTGCGCGGCAGCAGTGGCCACAAGCAGCATGGTGACCGAGATGGTAAAGGGAAAGACCATCGAAGAGGCCTTGAAGATCTCCAATCGAGCCGTGGCCGAGGCCTTGGAGGGCTTGCCACCCATAAAGATGCATTGCTCAGTCCTGGCAGAAGAGGCCTTGAAGGCCGCCATAGAAGACTATTTGAGGAGGTCGAAGGATGAAGGTGATCGTAGAGTCCAACCTTCACATAAGCACCCTCTTTGAGCCACCTATGGAGGTGGAACTCGAGGGAGACGGTTCTCTGCAGAGCTTGTTGGCGAGGTTGAACGAAAGGTGCAGATCCATCCGTTTCCTCGAGGGGGGATCGGTGGGCGACGATGTCCACGAGATCGTCGTCAACGGTCAAGACCTCTTCAGCATGCCTCAGGGGCTTGACACTCCCTTGAGAGAAGGGGACAGGGTCAAGGTGGAGGTCTACATGGATCCCTTGGGAGGGGGATGAAAATATGGCCCTTCCTTGGAGGTCTTCCTGTAAACACATTGGGGTGAGGTTCTTCACCTCCACAGGGGGGATCATGCACGGTGGTCCTCGAGCGGATGAAGAACTTTGAAAGGAGAAAGGAGGCAGAAGATGAGGACCATCGCTGAGATTAACGAGAAGATTAGGAAGGGTCAGGCCGTGGTGGTCACCGCCGAGGAGGTGATCGAGGTCGTCAGATCCAAAGGCATAGAGAGGGCTGCTCGAGAGATCGACGTGGTCACTACGGGGACCTTCGGCCCCATGTGTTCCTCGGGGGTCTTTCTGAACCTCGGCCACAGCAAACCGAGGATCAAGTTGGGCGGAGGGACCGCCTACCTCAACGGGGTCCCGGCCTACACGGGTCTGGCCGCCGTAGACGTCTACCTCGGGGCCACCGCGCTGCCCGATGACGACCCTCGTAACCACGACCACCCTGGGGATTTCGCCTACGGAGGGGGACACGTAATCGAGGAGCTGGTGGCAGGTAAGGAGGTCCATTTCGTCGGGACCGCCTATGGGACAGACTGCTATCCACGCAGAAGGATCGAGACCACTATACGTCTACAGGAGATAAACGAGGCCATCCTCTTCAACCCCCGCAACGCCTATCAAAACTACAACGTAGCGGTGAACCTCTCGGACCGCACCATCTACACCTACATGGGGGTACTGAAGCCCCGCCTGGGAAACGCCAATTACTGCTCAGCGGGACAACTGTCGCCATTGCTCAACGACCCCCACTACGAGGCCATCGGTATAGGGACGAGGATCTTCCTCGGGGGAGGGATAGGATATATCGCCTGGTGGGGCACCCAGCACAATCCCTCCGTACCCCGTAAAGACGGGCTCCCCAAGAGACCAGCGGGTACCTTGGCGGTGATCGGAGACCTCAAGGGGATGAGTCCCGAGTGGTTACGGGGGGTCAGCATGTGGGGATACGGGGTAAGTCTGGCCGTCGGGATCGGGGTACCCATACCCATCCTATCCGAGGAGATCCTACGTTACACCGCGGTGAGCGATGACGAAATCTTCGCCCCCGTAGTGGATTACTCAAGGGCCTATCCGGAGAGGGAACCGGAGGTCTTGGGGGAGGTGAGTTATGCCGAACTTCGCTCCGGGAGGATAAGGGTCATGGGGAAAGAGGTCCCCACAGGGGCCCTTTCCAGTTACGCCAAGGCAGGGGAGATCGCCCAGGTGCTCAAGGGGTGGATCCAGAGGGGAGAGTTCTTCCTCACTGAGGCCGTGGCCCCCATCCCGGGGGAGGAGGCGGGCATCTCCTTCAAACCCTTAGACGAAAAAGGAGGGCATTAGATGCAGGTCTCGAGGAGGATAGTCCTACACTTTCCAGCCTCTCTCACCGGTCAACCCATCGTCTACCGTCTGGCCAGGGATTACGGTTTGGAGTTCAACATCATCAAGGCCTCCGTGAGCCCTGAGGAAGAAGGGCTCATGGTGCTGGAGGTCAGAGGGGATGAGCAGGGGGTTGAGGCAGGGATGAAGTACCTCTCCGAGAAGGGGGTGATGATCGAACCCTTCAGCCAGAGGGTCGTCCTGAGGGAGGAGCGATGCATCCACTGCGGTCTCTGCGTGGGGCTCTGTCCGGTGGGGGCCTTCAGGATGGAACCCGACACCTATTACATCCGCTTCGAAGAGGAGAGGTGCTTGGCCTGCGGGTTATGCATCAAGGCTTGTCCCCCTCGAGCTATGGAGGTAGGACTTTAGATGCTCAGCAGGGACGAGCTCATCAGGTACAGCCGTCAGATCATGCTCCCCTCCTTTGGAGAGGAGGGCCAGCAGAAGCTGAAGGCGGCTCACGTAGTCGTGGCCGGGGTGGGAGGGCTGGGGTCCCTCTCCTCCATGTTGTTGGTCGCCGCCGGGGTGGGCCACCTCACCCTCATCGACGCCGATCGAGTGGAACTCTCCAACCTGAACAGGCAGATACTGCATTGGGAGGAGGATATCGGAGTCGAGAAGGTGCTCTCTGCGGCTCGAAAGCTCCGGAAGCTCAACTCCACCGTGGAGGTGATGCCGAGGGCCGAGGAGATAACGGAGGAGAACGTGGCCTCCCTCGTAGAGGGGGCCGACCTGGTGATGGACGCCATGGACAACATGGCCACGCGGTTCATCCTCAACGAGGCCTGCGTCAAGATGGGGATCCCTTTCATCCATGGAGGGATCCACGGGCTCCTCAGCCAGATTACGACCATCATCCCCCGGAGGGGGCCGTGCCTCCGCTGCATATTCCCGCAGGAAGTCGAGGGGAAAAAGCCCTTTCCGGTGCTCGGGGCCACCCCTGCCATGGTGGCCTCGCTGCAGGTGATGGAGGCGATAAAGGTACTCGTGGGAATGGGTGAGCTCTTGGTGGGGAGGATGCTCTTGATAAATGGGGAGGTGATGGAGATCGCTACCATAGAGGTGAAGAGAAACCCCCAATGCCCCGTATGTGGGGACGAGGGATGAAGAGAGACCGCGGGAGGGAAGGGATCTATTTCGATTACGCTGCGACAACTCCTGTGCATCCCGAGGTGATCAGGGCGATGGAGCCTTATCTCTCGGAGATCTTCGGCAACCCCTCAAGCCCCCACTCCTTCGGGCAAGAGGCTAAGGCGGCGGTGGAGGAGGCAAGGGCGAAGGTCGCCCAGCTCATCGGAGCAAGGGAGGAGGAGGTCATCTTCACCAGTGGGGGGACGGAGGCCAACAACCTCGCCCTTTACGGGGTAGCCTACGCCTTGCGCCAGAGGGGGAATCACATCATCACCAGCTCCATCGAACATCATTCGGTGCTTGAGGCCTGTAACTTCCTCGAGGAGCTGGGGCTGGAGGTGACCTACCTTCCCGTGGACGGATACGGTCTCCTCGATCCCGAGGACGTCAGGAAGGCGATCACACCGAGGACTGTTCTCATCTCCATAATGCACGCCAACAACGAGGTGGGCACCATCGAGCCGATAAGGGAGGTAGCCAGCATAGCTAAGGAGTACGACGTCTACCTCCACACCGATGCGGTCCAGACCGTAGGTCATATCCCCGTAAACGTGAACGATCTCGGTGTAGACCTCATGAGCATATCGGCTCACAAGCTCTATGGTCCCAAGGGGGTAGGGGCCCTTTACGTCCGCAAAGGGCTGATGTTCACCCCCTTTGTGCGGGGAGGGGGACAGGAGAAGGGGCGACGAGCAGGTACCGAGAACGTTTCCAGCATCGTGGGTTTCGGCAGGGCCTGCGAGCTCGCTCTCCAGGACCTGGAGGGGGAGATGAAGAGGTTGACTGCCCTGCGCGATGGTCTCATCCGGGGACTCCTCGAGCGTATCAAGGGGATCCATCTCAACGGGCACCCCACTGAAAGGCTACCCGGCAACGTCAACGTGAGGATCGATTCCGTCGAGGCCGAGACCTTGCTGTTGAACCTCGATCTGGAGGGTATAGCCGTCTCCACTGGCTCTGCCTGTAGCTCCGGGGACCTTGAGCCCTCCCACGTCCTCCTGGCCATGGGGTGCTCTCCGGAGGAGGCCCTCAGTGCCTTGAGGTTGAGCCTCGGGAGGTGGACTACCCAAGAGGAGATAGACCGCTTCCTGGAGGTCCTGCCGCCCTTGGTGCAGAGGTTGAGGGCGATGAGGTCGCTCTGAAAGGAAGGGAGATGGTCCTCGAGGAGCTCGAAGAACACAGCCTCTTAGGAGCGAGCACGGGGGTCACATGAAGGATCAAGTAGACGTCTTTCGAGTGGATGAGCGGGGGCAGAGGGACTTCTTCAAGGGCGAGGTCGCCGTCGAATTTGCCTTGACCATCGTCCTCAACGGAAAGGAATTGGTGACGCTCCTCTGCTCACCGGAGGATCTACAAGAACTCGCCATCGGCTATCTCCATTCGGAGGGGCTGATTGAGACGAAGGAAGAGATCAAAGGCGTCGTGCTCGACGAGCGTCGGGGGATCGCGCGGATATGGTTAAAGGGCAAAAAGGACCTCGCTGAACTCCCCTTCAAACGGGTGATAACCTCTGGATGCGGACGGGGGGCCTCTTTCCGTAGCGCCCTCGACATAGAAGGGATAAAGCCGGTGGAATCAAGCTTGAGCATCGAACCTGCTGATGTCCTCCATCTGACGAAGGAGTTCCAACGCTGCTCCGAGGTCTATCGAGCCACCCACGGCGTCCACAGCGCCTCCTTGTGCGATACGAAGCAGCTCCTCATCTTCAAAGAGGACATCGGAAGGCACAACGCCTTGGACAAGGTCTTCGGGAAATGTCTCCTGGAGGGTATCCCTACCGTCGATCGGATCGTGATCACAAGCGGCAGGATCTCCTCAGAGGTACTCCTCAAGGTGGCGAGGAGGGACGTCCCGGTGGTCGTCTCCCTGTCCGCCCCCACAGACCAAGCCGTGGGGCTCGCCCATGATTTGAGGATAACCCTCATCGGGTTCGCAAGGGGCAAGAAGATGAACGTTTACGCCGGAGGATGGAGGCTCGATACTCGATGAGCCACAAGGGAAGAAACGCCAGAGGAGGGAGGTCGTCATGGAGAAACTATTCTCAACAATTAGCGAAAGCGATATCACCAGAGCGATCGTCGGAGGCTTTGCGAAGGCGTTCGAGGAGAT
>QMLK01000049.1 GCA_003646705.1 Deltaproteobacteria bacterium
GGCTGGAGGGCAAGGGGGTGGAGGTCTACAAGGTGACCGTGTGGGAGTCGGAGGGGGCAGGGGCGAGCTATTTGAGGGAGCCATGAAGGACGTCCAGAACCAGAGGGATCACCGGAACGTGGAGATCCAGAAGGTTGGGGTGAAGCAGGTGCGTTACCCCATCACGGTGCTCGACAAGTCCCAGGGTTTCCAGCACACGGTGGCCACGGTGAACATGTACGTGAACCTGCCGCGCCACTTCAAGGGGACCCACATGAGCCGCTTCGTGGAGATCCTGAACAGATACCGGGGCAAGATAGGTTTGAAGGAGCTCAGGCTGATCCTCGAGGAGATGAAGAAGAAGCTCAGGGCCAGAAGTGCCCACGTGGAGATCGAGTTCCCCTACTTCGTCGAGAAAAAGGCACCGGTGACGGGCTCCCGAGGCCTCATGGAGTACATCTGCCGCTTCTACGGCTCAAGCGACCACTCCGACATCGACCTCTGCCTCGAGGTCAACGTCCCCATAAGTACCGTCTGCCCCTGCTCCAAGGAGATCAGCGACCATGGGGCTCACAACCAGCGCGGGATGGTCCGGGTCAGGGTCCGTTTCAAGAAGCTGGTCTGGATAGAGGACCTGATAAGGCTGGTGGAGGACTCGGCCAGTTGCGACCTCTACTCCATCCTCAAGCGTCCCGACGAGAAGTACGTCACCGAACGGGCCTACGAGAACCCCATGTTCGTGGAGGATGTGGTCCGGGAGGTGGCCACGAAGCTGCAGGCCGATCCCAACATCACCTGGTTCTCCGTGGAGGCGGAGAACTTCGAGTCCATCCACAACCACAGCGCCTATGCCTACGTAGAGGGCGGCCTCAAGGTAGTCCCTTGAACCTGCGCAAGGGGTCGGTGGGAGGGGCTGCGAGGCCTTGGGCTACCCGAAGGAGCCTCTCTGCGGCCTCCTTCAGGCCCTCGCGGTCGCGGAAGCGAAGCTCTATCCTGAACTCCTCCCCCTCGAAGAAGGGGGGGTGGTGGAAGGCCACCTCCGGCGGGAGGTGGAGGGAGGCCTTGAACTTGCGGAACTCCTCTTCGAGGCTCGAGAACCGCGGGTAACGCCTCCGACGGAGCCACCTCCGCAGCCCCTCGAGCCTCTGCACCCTCGGCCTCTCCCTCTGGTCCCAGATCTCCCTTGCCTGCTCGAGGAGGCAAGCGGCGGAGATACCCTCCCGGCGGCTCACCTCCAGGAGGTGGCGCAAGACCTCCTTGAGTTTGTTCTCCCCCGGCCTCAGGGAGCGGAGCATCCCTTCAACGGCCTCGAGCTCCTCGGCCTCGAAGGGCAGAAACTCCAAGGAGGCCGAGAGCGAAAGGCCCTGTTCCACCAGATAGGTCTGGATCCCCTCGGGCAGCCGCAGCAGGGCCTTCAACTTGGCCCAGAGCCCCTTGTGGGGTTGAAGGCCCATCAGCGGGAGCCAGCGCCCGATGACCTCCTCCTGGGGGACGCCCAAGCGCTCCAGGCGCTCGGCCGCCCTTGCCTTCTCCATCAGGTTCAACCCATGGGGGAGGTTGTGGGCCACCGCCATGCGGACGGCCTGCCCCTCGGTAAGCTCCTCCGCCCGAAAGACCCTTGCCTCTGCCTCCTTGTGGCCGAGCTCCTCGAGGGCCTTCAGCCTCTTGGCCCCGCAGACCAGCTCAAAGCCTTCCTCCGTCTGCCGCAGCAGCAGAGGCTCAAGGAGCCCCACCTCCCGCAGGGAGCCCTTCAGGGCCTCTGATTCCTGGGGGAAGGAGATGGAGTACCGCTCCCGGTCCTCTATCT
Source organism: Deltaproteobacteria bacterium (assembly GCA_003646705.1). Taxonomy (GTDB): domain Bacteria; phylum Desulfobacterota; class B13-G15; order B13-G15; family B13-G15; genus B13-G15. The sequence continues at coordinate 1,787 of QMLK01000049.1, forward strand.
CCCCTAAAGAGACCTTCAACTGCCCCGATTTACGCTCCAGAAGGCCGCCTTGCCGGGGAAGACGGCGGCCTCCCCCAGCTCCTCCTCGATCCTCAGGAGCTGGTTGTACTTGGCCACCCGGTCCGTGCGGGAGGCGGACCCGGTCTTGATCTGGCCGGCGTTCACCGCCACGGCGAAATCGGCGATGGTGGTGTCCTCCGTCTCGCCCGAGCGGTGGGAGATGACGGTGGTGTAGCCGGCCCTCTTGGCCACCTCCACGGTGGCGAGGGTCTCCGTCAGGGTCCCTATCTGGTTGAGCTTCACCAGGATGGAGTTGGCCACCCCCCTCTGGATGCCCTCCCTCAAGCGGGTGACGTTGGTCACGAAGAGGTCATCGCCCACCAACTGGACCCTCAGGCCGAGCCTCTCGGTCAGCTCCCTCCAGCCCTCCCAGTCGTCCTCGGCCAGACCGTCCTCTATGGAACAGATGGGGTAACGGTTGAGCATTTCCTCGTAAAAGGAGATGAGTTGGGAGGCGGTCTTGACGGGCTCTTGCTCGGCCTGAAGGACGTACTTTCCGTCCTTGTAGAGCTCGCTGGCGGCCACATCGATGGCGATGGCCACCTCCTCCCCGGGGCGGAAGCCGGCCCGCTGGATCGCCTCCAGCAGCACGGCCAGCGCTTCCTCGTTGGAGTTCAGGTTGGGGGCAAAACCCCCTTCGTCGCCCACGGAGGTGCTGTAGCCCTTCTCCTTCAGGACGGCCTTGAGGCTGTGGAAGACCTCCACCCCCATCCTCAGGGCCTCGCTGAAGTTCTCGGCACCCCAGGGGACCACCATGAACTCCTGGATGTCCACGTTGTTGTCGGCGTGTTTGCCCCCGTTCAGGATGTTCATCAAGGGCACGGGCAACTGGTGGGCGAAGGGCCCCCCGATGTAACGGTAAAGGGGCAGGCCCAGGAAGTCGGCGGCCGCCTTGGCACAGGCCAGCGACACCCCCAGGATGGCGTTGGCCCCCAAGTTGGACTTGTCGGGGGTGCCGTCCAGTTCTATCAGGGCCCGATCGATGGCCATCTGGTCCAGGGCCTCCATCCCCACTATCTCGGGGGCGATTCGGTCGTTGACGTTGGAGACGGCCTTCCTCACCCCCTTGCCCAGATACCTCTTGGGGTCGCCGTCCCTCAACTCTAAGGCCTCGTGCTCCCCTGTGGAGGCGCCGGAGGGAACCGCCGCCCTCCCCAGGAAGCCGCCCTCCAGGATGACATCCACCTCAACCGTGGGATTGCCTCGGGAGTCCAGTATCTCCCTGGCCAGGACTTCGACGATCGTGGACATAGCTCACCCTCCTTCCTCGAGGATCTTGGTCCCCAAGTATATGTACTGGAGCCCTGAGACACAGGTCAGGGCCGCCACCAGCCCTATCAGATAGGGGGCCAGCGGCATAAGGGACGGGAGGATCTCCCGGGCCAACACCAGGGCCACGAGCACCACCTGAGAGACCGTTGTGGCCTTGCTCAGGGGTGTCGGTTGGGCCACGGGCCTACAAGAGGCCATCACCAATATGGCGAAGCCCAGCAGGATCAGCAGATCCCTCGCGATCACCACCACGGTGAGCCACAGAGGCAACTCCCCCTTGGCCCCGAGGACCACAAAGGCGGTGGCCAGGAGCAGCTTGTCCGCCACGGGGTCGAGGTAGGCCCCGAGCTTGGTCCTCTGCCCAAGGAGGCGGGCCGAAAGCCCGTCCAGGGCATCGGTGATCCCCGCGGCCAGGAAGACCCCGAAGGCCTCTTGCCTCCTCCCGTACAGCAGCAGGATGAGGAAGACCGGGATGAGGAGGATCCGGAAGATGGTCAAGGAGTTGGGTAGGTTCATCCCTCGTAGTCGCCCCGGTAAAGGTCCCTGAAGGTGGTGAGCTCAGGGATGAAGGAGAGCTCCACCGTGCCCGTTGGACCGTTGCGCTGCTTGCCTATGATCACCTCGGCGATGCCCTTCTTGTCCGAGTGGGGGTTGTAGACCTCGTCCCGGTAGAGGAAGATGATGAGGTCTGCGTCCTGCTCTATGGCCCCCGACTCCCGGAGGTCCGCCAGTTGGGGTCTGCGGCCAGGGCGGTCCTCTGCCCTGCGGGACAGCTGACTTATGGCGATGACGGGGATGGAGAGCTCCTTGGCCAGGGCCTTCAGCGACCGCGAGATCTCCGATATCTCCTGTTCCCTGCGCTCGGCCGAGCTCCGGCCCCTCATGAGCTGAAGGTAGTCGATGATGATGAGCCCGAGGCCCGTCTCCCCCTTGAGCCTGCGGGCCTTTGCCCTCAGCTCCAGGACCGACAGCGCCGGGGTGTCGTCGATCACTATGGGGGCATCGGCCAAGGTGCTGGCGGCCATGGTCAACTTCTGCAGGTCCCCCTCGGAGAGGAAGCCGCTGCGGACCTTGGAGGCGCTCACCTTGGCCTCCGAGCAGAGCATCCTCAGGGCCAGTTGTTCCTTGGACATCTCCATGGAGAAGATGGCCGTGGGGACCTTGGCCTCCACCGCCGCGTACTGGGCTATGTTGAGGCAGAAGGCGGTCTTGCCCATGGAGGGGCGGCCCGCCACGATGATGAGGTCCGAGGGCTGAAAACCGGCGGTCTTGCGGTCCAGGTCCTTGAACCCCGAGGGGACCCCGGTGATCAGTTCCTTCTTCTCGTAGAGGCGTTCTATGGAGCGGAAGGCCTCCTTCAGTACCTCCTTGATAGGGAAGAAGGCCGGTCTGACCCGGAATTGGGAGATGCTGAAGATGGCCTGCTCGGCCTGGTCCAACAGCTCCTCGATGTCCTGTCCCTCGCGATAGCACTCGGTCACGATGTCGGTGGCCGCAGCGATGAGCCTCCTGAGCAGCGCCTTCTCCTTGACGATCTTGGCGTAGTAGGCGATGTTGGCCGCCGTGGGGACGGCGTCGGCCAACTGGGCCAGGTAGGTGGCCCCTCCGATCCTCTCCAGGTCTTTGGACCTCTTGAGCTCGTTGGTCAGCGTGATCAGGTCCAGGGGCTCTCCTCGCTCGAAGAGCGATATCATCGCCCCGAAGATCCTCTGATGGGCCTCCTTGTAGAAGTCCCCGGGGCGCAGCAGCTCCAGCACGCGGTTCATGGCTTCGTTGTCGATGATGATGCCGCCGAGGACCGACTGTTCCGCCTCAAGGCTGTGGGGGGGTACCTTGGGAGAGGGGACCTCCCCGGCCATCTCCCTATTCCTCTTTCTCCACCCAGAGCTTGAGCTCCACCGTCACCTCCGGATGGAGCTTGATGGGGACGGTGTAGGCCCCCGTGACCTTGATGGGCTCTGAGAGCTCGATCCTCTTCCGGTCCACCTCAAGGCCCATGCCCTTTAAGGCCTCCTCTATGTCGGCGGAGGTGACGGCCCCGAAGAGCTTCCCATCGCCCCCTGCTGGTCTGCGGATGGTGCAGCTGAGCTCCGAGATCCGTGCGGCCAGCTCCTTGGCCCGCTCCAGCTCCCGCTGCTGCCTCCGTTGCCTCAACTGCCGGCGCTGCTCCAGGGCCTTGAGGTTCTCTGGGGTGGCCGCCTGGGCCAACCCCTTGGGGATGAGGTAGTTGCGGGCGTAGCCGTCCTTTACCCTCACCACCTCTCCCGCCTTTCCCAGGTGGGAGATGTCCTCCATGAGGATGACGTCCATCGGGGACCTCCTACTCGGGGATTATGGTGAAGGGCAGAAGGGCCACGTGCCGTGCCCTCTTGATCGCCCTGGTGAGCTGCCGTTGGTGTTTGGCACAGTTGCCGGTGATCCTCCTCGGCAGGATCTTGGCCCGCTCGCTGAGGAAGCTCTTCAAGAGCTCGTAATTCTTGTAGTCTATGACCAGGGATGGATCTGCACAGAAGCGGCAGAACTTCTTACGTGGATAGTACCTCGTCTTAGGCCTTGCCATCTCTACCTCCTTACTTTGTAGCGATCAACGAGACCCTTCGAGCCACCACCCCCATCTCGGTCCTGGGGCCGGTCTCGTCTTGCCATCTCCTCCTGAAGAGTTCCCCCTCCACGAAGACGTTGGCCCCCTCCTTCACCCCTTTGGCCCACCTCTCCCCCTCCGTCCCTACGGCGAGGACCTCCACTTCGAGGGACCCCTGGGGGATCTCCAGTCCCCTCAAGGGGGGCAAACGTAAGGTGAAGAAGACCACCGCCTTCCCCTTCTGAGTGTACCTCACCTCAGGCCGGGAGCTGAGCTTGCCGGCCAGGATCACCCGGTTGAGGTAGAACAAGCCTCCTCCCCTTGGGCAGGTGGTATGCCGTCCTCGAGCCTGATGGTGAGGTAACGCAAAACGTCTTCCCTCAGTTCTAAGGCCCTTTCGTACTCGGCCGTGAAGGTCGCCCGAGCGCGGAAGTAAAGGAGGAAGTAATAGGCCTTGGTCTTCTTCTCGATGGGGTAGGCGAGATCCCTAAGTCCCCACTCCTCCACCCGTACCACCTCCCCCCCGGCGGAGGCGATCATCCCTTTTATCTCTTCCAAAACCCCCTTGGCCTCCTCCGGGGTGAGGTCAGGGGAGAGGAGCACCATCGATTCGTAATCCCTCATCTTCACCTCCTCACGGCCTTTTTGGCCCTGATCTCTCAGGGCAAGGAGGCCCTTCCTTTACTCCTTGGCCAGTCCGGCGATGTAGTTTCGGTTGACCTTGACCCGGACCTTGTCGGCCACCTGAAGGATGACCTCGTTCCCTTCGAGGTTGACAATAGTGCCGTACAGGCCCCCTGCAGTCAGGACCTTATCGCCCTTCTTCAGGCTTTCCAAGAGTCTACGGTGTTCCTTGGCCCTCTTTTGTTGGGGCCGTATCAATATAAAGTAGAAGATGACGAAGAGCAAGATGAGGGGCAGCAGGGCCGCAAACCCCCCTCCTCCCCCTCCTTCTCCTGCAGGGGCCATGGCGTGAGCTATCTCCAACATACTGGACCTCCTCGTCAGTTGCTGGCATGAAGATACCATGGTAGGGGCTGTATCTCAAGCCTCGGTCCTCCTCTGGTAAAACCGGCGGTAGAAGTCCTCGAAGCGGTCCTCGGCGAGGGCCCGACGGACCTCACGCATGA
>QMLK01000050.1 GCA_003646705.1 Deltaproteobacteria bacterium
CCTCAGTCGCCTCGGCGATCCTCTCGAAGGCAGAGCTGACGTAAAGCAGGTCTTCAAGCAGGACCTCTCGTCTCTGGGCCTCTCGAAAAAATGAAGGGAAAAGCCCTCTCTCATCCTTCAACAGGAAAAAGAGATCTATCACATCTCTCGGCTCGCTCCTGCTCACCACAGAGCAGATTTTGTTAACCGTTATGTTATCAAGCACATCCAGTTTTAAGAAGACTCCTTCTTCCAACTGGACCTTTGGGCGCGGCCCTTTTGCTGAAAGGTGATCCACCACAAAATCCACCTTCACCCCTTCGGCCGAGATATAGGAGACGAAGGTTGGGGACCGTTCCGCGATGATCTGAAGCGGATTTACCACGTCCTTTAACAGGTTGACGTATTCCATCAGATTTATCTCTTCGGTGGTGAAAAGGTCCAGGTCGTTTGAGACCCTGTGGTGGAGGTAGAAGACCCCCAACGCGGTGCCCCCTGTGAGGAAGAACTTCTCCGCCACTGGGACTTCGCAGCAAAACCGTATGAGGAGATCTCTCTGACCCTCGGACCCCCATAAGTTCCTATCTTCTGTGAAATCTTTTCGCATACTCCGCCGCCTTCTCCCACGCCCTGAGCCTCACGGGGTCGCAGAACTGCAAGGAGCGGGACGACCTCCTTATTTGCTCAAGGGCCTCTTTTATCTCCTCCGCTCTGAAGAGAGTAACACCCTCGGTGGCACTCCCCCACTGGACGAACCTCCTCACAATCCGAGCGAGCTCATCCCGACGCCCCTTCTGCCTCAGTTCTTCTACGTATCTTCTGAAATCGTGCGAGGACATGTCTCGAAAGGAAGGCCTATCCCAAAAGATAAATCTGTGGGATCTTACGTCTCGCTTCCCCATCTTGTTTAATTTTGATCCAATTTTCGAAGAAACTTTACGTATTGTCAACATTGGCTATATGGCCCCCTCTATCAGGGATGCTCCCTCCTCAACGCCCTCAGGACCCCGCCCCAAGGCGAAGACCAAGCTCCGAGAAGGCAGAGGGTAGATCCGCACATCGTCCTCCGAAGGCTCTATCAGCTCTTCGATAGTCACCTTCAACGCCCCAAGCTCCCTCCAGGTGAGGCGACAGAGGAAGACCGAGTACTGCAGATGGAGACCCATCCCCTTCATAAAGTTACAGATCCTTTGCAACCTTCTGTTGTCTGCGATGTCGTAACATACGAGATAGGTCGCTTCCATCTACATCCCTCATGAGGTCGAGGAGTTCATCTATCAGGGCCTGAACCTGGGCCTCCAAGTTCTCCTTGCTGTTTTCAAACCTGAGGACTATCTCCTGCATCTCCTTCCCTTGAGGGAACCAGGGGAGATGGCCCCTTCTCGTGGGGTCCTTGAAGAAGCGAAGGGCCTGAAGATGGATCTCAGGTTCCAGGACGAAGCAGAAGTCAAGGCCCAATCCGAAATCCTCCGCCGGATGGAGGACCCCGCAGTGAGGATCAAGCCGCGCCCGTTGCAGCAGCGGGATCACGAACTCGAGCATCATCCCCCTCAGGACCCCCACCAGGACTTGCCACCTTGGGTTGCTCCTCCTCAGGGTCCGGAGGAGGGCATCGTAGTCCTCCTCGCGAAGGCCTTCTCGTTCGAACCTCTTCGCCAACCTCCGAGACAACCTCTTCAAGACCCTGACCACCGAAAGGCGCCTCTTGGAGCGGAGCCAGAGCCTTATGCGTTCGGAGGTTGGAGGACGCCGAAAGAGCAGGTGCTGGCGGCTGCGACGTTGTGGCCCTCGCTCTTCACACAGCAGCGTTATGGCCGGCCTCAAATCCCTCCTGTCGAAGAAGATCACCGGCGTCCCTTGCTGGACAAAGAGGGTCACTACCGCACTTTCCATGGGGACATTTCCCACGATTACTACCCTACCGATCAACCTCGCAGGGACCCTCCGCGGGGCCTTCCCCGGCTCGGTCACCAGCACCGAAGGGCCATCTCTCCTCACCGAGATCCCTCTCTTCTCCAGCAGATAGAGGGTCCTGCCCGGCCATAAGCGTTCTGACAAGTCCCCTCACCTCCTCACGCCAAAGGGGTCTTCGCTCCTTCGCCCACCCTTCATAGAGGGGCCAGAGCATGCTCCGTCCCTCCTTCTTCAGATAGAAGGCCTCTCCCTCCTTTCTGAAGTGCCGCTTTGAGAAGCCCTCCTCGGTGAAGAGCCGCCAGACCAGTCGGTCCACCTCCGGCCGCCAGGGCTCCACAAGGTCGCAGGCCAAGGATTCACGGCCGTAGTCGAAGTCGTGGTAGAAACCGATGTAGGGATCGAGCCCTGCCAGCTCGATCTCCCTCACCATCTCCCAATGAAGCAGCGTGTAACACAACGAGAGCATGGCGTTCACCGGGTCCTTGGGGGGCCGGCGGTTTCTGCCTCTGAAGCTGAGCCCCGCTGGGAAGAGCCGCGAGAGGGCCTCGAAATAGGCCGCCGACGCCGCCCCTTCATGGCCACGAAGGGACTCCACTGACTGGGCCCCCTCTGCCTTCCCCCTCCCTTCCTCGATGCGTAGAAGGGCCCGTCGGAGGGTCGAGGTGAGGTCGGTCCGGAGGGAGAGGACCTCAGAGAGCAGATCCCTCATGGCCCCGAGCTTCCGCAAGACGAGGCTACGGGAGAAGGCGAGGCGGAAATCCTCTTGCAGACTCAGCCGATACTGCTCCACGCGGAGGGCACCATTTCTGTGGAGCCGCCCCTGCAATCGCGCAGAGAACCTCGGCCGTCTACCCCAGAGCAACAGCAGGCTCACCCCATGTCGGGCTAATCGATGGAGGACGGCTGCCTCTAAGGTCACATTCCCCACCACCACGAGCCTCTCCATAGGCCTTATGGGCAGGGTACCCTCCCTTTTGCCCCTTACGTAGAGCACCAGGGCATCTCCCTCGGCCTTCAGGTGCAGGTCGCGTCTCTCAAGATAGACCGCTCCCACCTCAGCCGAAGTAAAAGAAGTCCGGGTCCTTCGGGGGTACCGCGATCCCAAGGGTATGCACCCGGCTCCTGCCGTGGAGCCTGAAGCAGTGCACGCGGTCCTCCTCAGGGTCTATCAGCCCCTCGAGTTCCCGCCAAACCTCGTACAATTCACCCTCGGTAAGGAAGCACTCATAAACGGATTTCTGCCCCCCGGTGCTGAAGGCCTTGAGGTACTCCCGTACCCGGTTGAGCCTGCGCTCCTCCGAGATGTCGTAAGCGATGATGTAGAGATCCCTCGGCAACTTCAGTAGTCAAAGACTGATCCATAAGTTTGCTGGAATTCCCACAACTGTCGCTTGATCTTCATCAGAAGTGGAACAAAAAACTGCGTGGCTTACAAGGAGAGAAACCTTTCAGAAAGGTTTCTGTAAGGGAGCGCCTTCACAGCCAGAGGATATCGACCAGGGTCTCTACCTGTCGAAATTCGGGATCACCCGTCACCACAGTCGCTTCAAACTCCTCAGCCAGGGCTATAGCAAAGGCGTCTGCGTAAGCTACTGCGTAACAGGCCTTTATGTGGGCAGCGGACAGGACCCGCTCAAGAGAGACTTCAACGAATCGGATGGGGAGCTTCAGGACACCGTCCAAGATCTCAAGGGTACCCTCGCGACCCAACCTCCGTTCCATCACATAGACCACTTCCCCTAAGTTTATAGGGCTAAAGAACACTTCGGTAGCGCCTTTCCTCGCTTCCCTCAGAAGATCCCTGACCTTGGCGCCACCCCTTTCGGCCTGAAGATAGGCCAGAAGGGCGTAGCTATCCAGAACGTACCTTCCCTTCCTCATGCCTGAGTTCCTCACCCCTCATCTCGAGCAGAGCATCTGTGAGATTCATCCCGGCGAGCTTGCCGTAAAGACCCTCTACAGGGTCTTCGGCCTGGGGCAGCATGATGATCTTACCTTCTTCTTCCCTGAACTCCACTATTGTCCCAGGTTTCAGCCCCAGACGTCTTCTCAGGGGGGCGGGAATCACCACCCATCCCTTCTTGGAGACCTTTGCCATCATAGTGAGAACCTCCGAAGCGTTATACGTTTCACCAAATGAAGTATAACAGATGAAGGAAGTTTGTTAAAGTGGGATTTATTGAATCTCGATAAGGGAACGATCGACCATGACACCGTAGCGCCTCTGGCGAGGCCGTCCCACCGCTGATATGGCGTAAAAGGCCCCTTTGACCCCTGCCTCCCCCAGGGCTCGATTGATCTTGGAGATGTACTGGAGAAGGACCTCCTGGCTCACCCCTCCCAGGGGTTCCCATTTGGTGCGGAACCTCTCCACCTGCCCGGAGCGCGGGCCGTAAAGGGCTAAAAGTCCCTTCAGTATCTCCCTATAGGGTTCGGGGCCGGAGAGCTCTGCCAGGGGGAGGAAACAGTCGGTGCAGTCGCCGCAATATGGGCGCTCTGGCCTCGAGCAACCTTTGGTCTTTTGGAGCAACAGCAGGCGGTAAAGCGCGAGTTGAACCGGCGGGAGGGACACCTCCTTGTCACCTATGAAGAGCCTCCCCTGCCCCAAGTCGAGCCGGACCCTGCTCTGGAAGGTCGCCAAATCCACGGCCTTCTGCCCATCGGCCACCATTTCCTTGAAGCTGCGGCCTGCGAGGGTCACCTTCTCACGCAGGCGCACAAAGGGAAGCTCGGCCAACTGGACCGCATCTCTTATGGTAGTGGAGCCGGGCAACGGGTAATAGAAGTCAGGTCTCGACTCCAGCTCAGGTGGCACCAGCACATGATACAACCTGTCCCAAGGACGGCCGAAAAGCGACAGGGCCATCCCGAGGTAAAAGCCCATGGTCTTTCTGCCCCCTGCCAGCGAACAGTGAAGCCGTACCTCTGGCTTTTGGCTCAGGCGCTGGATGAAGGAGGTGATGAAGTCGCCCACCCGCTCATTGTCCTCAGTGGTCCTTATGTCCTGCAAGGGCCTGCCCTTGTCGTCGGTGAAAACGACTACGTGGAAGTGCTCCGGTGCGAGGGGGTCATAACCGTAGTCGCGAAAGAGACCCTCCAAATGACCCTCCTCGAGCAGCCCTTGCCTCATTAAACGCTCCCCCTCCACGGTGGTCAGGACGTGGATTTCATCGGGCAGGATCGGGGGATCACGGTGCATGAGACAGTAAAGGGTCTCTGTCACCACTTGGGGGGTCTTGCCCAACACGAAGACGAAGATCTCGCGGAACTTCATGCCCCACTCCGAGAGACGATCTCGTATCTCCCCAGGCCGAAGCTGGTGCCCTTGCCCACGTGGATCCACTGGCCAAGCTGCAGGAAAGGCCAGAAGGGCTCGAGATCCCCTCCGAAGGTGATCTCCCCTATGAGTCCCCCCATCTTCAGCTTTGCCCGCTGACGGTAGCTGTAGCGCATCCAGTCGTGCCATCTGAGGGTGTTGTCTTTCACAGCGACCGCTCCGGCTTCCTCGATGAGGCGGCGGAAGTTCACCTGCAGCTCGCAGCCACAGTGGAAGAAACTGAGGAGCGAGATCCTCCGCAGCAGGGCCCTCATCAAGACGTGAAACTCGAGATCCGAACAGAGCTTCTCCCTGTACTTCACCCGTAAGGGAGTGAGAAATCGCAAGGTGACCTCATCAGGGGCCATCTCCCCCTCAAGATCCCTCCACGAGAGGGGCTGCGGCAGACGGAGGGTACCGCCTTCATATACGGCCTCCCCAGTGGAATCCCTTACCCCCTGGAGTTGGAATTTCCCACGGCCCTTGCCGATCCCCCTCTTCCCCATCTCCTGAAAGGTGTAGAGAAAGTAAGGCAGATACTCAATTCCCCTCCCGATCAAGGTGAGGGAGACGTACAGAGGGTCCCCTGGCTCGTATTCCATGCGATCCTCCAGGGGTGGCACCAGCACGAAGGGATGAGGGGCATAAGGGTACTTCCTCATCTTGGAGGCACCGGAGGGGACTGGGGTCTCGAAGACGTAGCTGTAGGCGCACTTCTCCCTCAGGATGCAATCCGAACACTCCTTTCCCCTGAGGACGCACACCACCTGACGAAAGGTAGACCCGAAGGCCCCCCTGAAGGTAGATCCTTTATAGGGAGGGAGTTTAATGGGGGTGGTCGGGATGAGTACCAACTTCAGGGGGAGAAAGGAAAAGTCCAACATGGCCAGCGACAGAGAGGGAAGGAGCCCTTAGGGGCTTTCAACGGTGGATGCGCTGTCCCTCCCTCTTCACCCACCCAGCATACAACGGCCTTCACCCGTAGGGCAATCCCTCGGGTCTTTACTCGAGGGCGACCCGAGGTTTAGAGTTGGAGGCCGAGGTGAGGGACAGGGGCCTATACATCCTCCTCATCCACCTCCCAGAGGGGAGGGAGATCGAGGTGGGGGCCCTCGGCAGCAGGCCCTTCAGGAGGGGATTTTACGCCTACGTGGGTTCTGCCCTGGGAGGGCTCCAGGGACGGGTGGCTCGCCACCTGCGAAGGAAGAAGAGAAGGCGGTGGCACATCGACTACCTTCTGGAGCACGCCCACGTAAAAGAGGTCCTCACCATACCGGTGGAGGCCAAGGGTGAACCCCGACTCGAGTGCACCTTGGCCAGAGGCCTCGCCGAAGGGCTTTACACCATCGAGGGGTTCGGCTCCAGCGATTGCCGTTGTAAGGGCCATCTCTTTTATTGTCCAGATTTTGAACTCCTCAGACAAAATTGTTTAAAAGCGATGAAG
>QMLK01000051.1 GCA_003646705.1 Deltaproteobacteria bacterium
CAGGACGGCGTTCAGGACTTCGTCCGCATCCGGAGGTTCGTGCTCCGGTTGAGCCTCTTGCCCCTGTTGAAGAGGCAGTTGGTCATCACCAAGGTGGAGCTCCTGAACCCTTACGTCCAGGTCCTCAGGGACCCCTCAGGTCGGTTCAACTTCGAGACCCTCAGCGTCCTGAAGGAGGGACCTGCTCGGGTAAGGAAGGCCCCGAAGGCCAAAGCCGAAGCCCCTGCCTTACCCGTAGCCCTGATGGTGAAGGAGATACGGGTGAAGGGGGCGAAATTGGCCTTCAAGGACGCCTTGGCGGAGCTCCCCAAGACCGATGCCACCTTGGATCTACGCCTATCTTTGGCCCTGGGGAGGGAAGGGACCTCCCTAAGCTACAAGGGGGATGCGTCCTTTGAGGCCCGGATCCACTACGGCGAGATCGAGGGCCGCGTGAAGGGAAAGGCGAAGTTCGACCAGAGGGAGGTCCACTGGTCGATGGAGGTCAAGGGCGATGGCCAGGAACTGAGGATCACGGGAGGGGCTAAGGACTACCTGCAGAGGCCCCAAGTGGTGCTCAACATCCTCAGCGACAGCGTAAACCTGGAGAAGCTCTTGGCCCTAAAGGAGAAGGTCCCTCGGAAAGGAAGGAAGGGGGGGCGGACCACCAAAGGGTCCAGGGGACCGCAGAGGAAGGCCCAGGTACCCCTGCCTGACCTGAAGCTCTCCGGTCAGATGAAGGTGGGTGAGGTGCTCTACAAGGGCCTCAAGCTGAAGGATGTTCAGTCCCTCTATGAGTACGAAAGGGGGGTATTTCAGCTCAAGGACCTCCTGGCCAAGGTCGCAGGGGGAGAGGTGAAGGGCCGTGCGACCCTGGATCTCAACCCCCCTCTTCCTCGGCATGAGGCCCACCTGGAGCTCGCCGCGGTGGAGGTGGCTCCCCTGTGGAAGGCCTTCCTCTCCAAAGGTGAGGGGGTCGTCAGGGGGACCCTGCAGGCAGAGCTCAACTCCCGAGGTCAGGGCCTGCAGTGGGAGGTCCTCCGCAGGAGGATCGACGCCCAGGGCACCTACAGCCTCAAGGAGGGGCGTCTGCTGGACTTCAAGCCGCTGGGGGCAATGGCCGTCCTCCTCGGGCTTGAGGAACTCAGGGACCTCTCCTTCAGGGAGCTGAAGGGGAACTTCGAGGTCGTCAGGGGAAAGGTCCATTTGAGGAGCACCCTTGACGGCCGACAGGTGAGGGCCAAGGCCGATGGGGAGGTGGGCTTGGACGGGACCCTGAACCTCCCCGTGCTCCTCGAGCTTTCGCCCCAACTGGGCGACAGGCTCAAGCGGAAGGCGAAGTTCGCCCGGTATCTGGTGGCGAAGGAGGGCTGGACCGCTGTGCCCCTGACCTTGAAGGGTTCCTGGAACCGCCCGCGGGTGGCCCTGGATCGGAGGTTCATCAAGAAGGGCATCCAGAAGGCCCTGGAGGAGTTCTTGGGTGAGAAGGGGACAGGGCGAGGGGAGGCCCTTCCAGGGGGGTTCTTGAAGGGGCTTCTGGGTCGCTAATGGCAGACATCGCCCTTTCCCGGTTCAAGGAGAGGGTCTGGACTTGGATCTGGGAAGGGCCCCCAGAGGCCTTTAGGGGCTGGAGGGTCCTCCCGTGGATGGCCCTGCGGGTCCTCTTCATCGTCTACAGGGAGTTCAAGCAGGACGCCATAACCATGAGGGCGAGTGCCCTCACTTACATGGTAGTCCTCTCCATCATACCTGTGCTGGCGCTGAGCACCGCGGTCCTCAAGGGGCTGGGGGCGGGAGACCAGATGCGCCAGGCGGCCTACAAGGTGCTCCAACGGCTCGAGGAGGTGGAGAGGGGCGAGGTCCCTCCTCAGCAAGGAGCTCCCTCGGACAGAAAGACCCTGACCGATCACCTCCGGAGGGCGGCAGATAAGGTCTTCGATTACGTGGACCGCACCAACTTCGCCGCCCTGGGGGTCTTCGGGATCCTCGGCCTGCTGTTCACCGTGGTCTCGCTGTTCGGGAGGATCGAGCAGGCCATGAACGCCATCTGGGGGAGCTACAGGGGCAGGTCTTGGGGGAGGAGGGCCATGGATTATCTGGCCCTCATCGTCCTCTTGCCTGTGGCCGTCAACGTGGGCCTTGCCGCCATGGCGGCCTTGGAGAGCCCGGTACTGCTGGCTAGGCTACAGCACCTTTTACCCCTGCCCTGGTTTTGGAGGCTAGGTCTGGGTCTTTTGCCTCTGCTGACCATCGTTGCCACCTTTACCCTCCTTTACCGCTTTCTCCCCAACGCTCGGGTCTCCTTCAAGGCCGCTCTGGCTGGGGGACTGCTGGGCGGAACGGGATGGGTTCTGCTGCAGTCCCTCTACGTGAAATTGCAGATCGGCGTGGCCAGATATAACGCCATCTACGGTTCCTTCGCCACCATCCCCCTCTTCCTCCTCTGGGTCTATATGGGGTGGGTGGTCTTCCTGACCGGGGCGGAGATAGCCTATGCCTTCCAGTTCTGGAGGACCTACCCCGCAAGGAGGGAGAGGACTTCCTTGGCCTTTTCCCTGGCCTTGGCCTTTGACCTCATGCGTGCCCTCTACGAGGCCTTCCGAAGGCGCCACGCCCCCACGGGTAAGGAGTTGGCTCAGGGCTTGGGTCAGCCGGAAGGGGCGGTGATCCCCCTGCTGGAAGGGCTCAAGGGGGCTGGCCTCATAAGGGAGGTCGAGGACGAGGAGGGGAGGTGGGTACCTTCGGCCCCTCCCGATGAGGTCTCCGCCCAAGAACTGGTCGAGGTACTCCTCGGGAAGGAGGTGCCCCCTGGTCCGGGCGGTCTCTGGGCCGAGGAGGCCTTGGAGGCCATAAGGGAGAGGTTCTCCTCCAAGAAGCTCTCCTCCCTCTTGGAGGAAGGGCCAAAGAACGCCGAGGGCCGCGGGGGAGAGCTTGGGGAGGAGGGCTGAGGTGTTGTAAAATCTCTATGCAGCCTGCCATAGCTTGAGGAGGGTGGGATGCAGGTCTTCAAGGTGGCCACCTTCAACGTAAACTCCTTGAGGTCCCGGCTTCATCTGGTGCTGCCATGGCTCGAGGAGCACCGTCCCCAAGTCCTCTGCATGCAGGAGACGAAGGTCCCCGACGAGAGTTTCCCCGTGGAGGAGTTCGAGGGGATCGGTTATCACGTGGTCTTCCGAGGACAGAAGGGCCGCAACGGCGTGGCCATCGCCTCCCTGGACGAACCTCAGGAGGTGTCCTTTGGACTTGACGACGGTGGTCCTGCGGACGAGGATCGCCTCATACGGGGGATCTTCTCGGGAATTGCCGTGGTGAACACCTACGTCCCTCAGGGGCAGAGTCCGGACTCGCCTATGTTCCCCTACAAGCTCGAGTGGTTCCGCAGGTTGCGGGAGTTCTTCAACCGCCACTACTCCCCCGATCAGCCCCTCATCTGGTGTGGCGACCTCAACGTGGCCCCGCAGGAGATAGATGTGCACAACCCCAAGAGGCTCCTCGGCCACGTCTGTTTCCGCCCCGAGGTGTGGGAGGCCTTCGAGCGGGTGAAGGAATGGGGCTTCGTCGACGTCTTCCGGAAGCACCATCCAGGGGAGGCGGGCCAGTACACCTTCTTCGACTACCGGGTGCCCCGAGCGGTGGAGAGGGGCCTGGGTTGGAGGGTCGATCACATCCTGGCCACCCGGCCCCTGGCCGAGAGGTCCGTGGACTGTTGGATCGACCTGACCCCCCGGAAGGCCACCAAGCCCTCGGACCACGCCCCCCTTGTGGCCCAGTTCAGCCTCTGAGGAAGGTACGAGTCGAGGAGGTCGGTCTCGGGGGCTTTTAAATCCTCCTTTGACAAGGGCCCGAGGGCTAATCTAAAGTGATGTTTCAGGACGGTAACAGAAGGGAGGTGGACGAGGATGGCTGAGGCGGCAAAGGAACGAGAGCAGTTGGAGGAGCGGCTCAAGCTGAAGCCCAAGCCCGTCTGGGACCGATACGATGAGGCCATGAGGGAGGAGGCCTTCAGTTTCTCCGAGGGTTACAAGGCCTTCCTCGACAGGGCCAAGACGGAGAGGGAGGCCGTGGAGGCCATAAAGGAGTGCGCCCAAAGGGAGGGCTTCGCCGAGATAGGGCAGGGGGAGGGGCGGAGGTTTTACGCCGTCAACAAGGAGAAGGCCATCGCCCTGGCGGTCCTGGGCAAGAAGCCCCTTCGGGAGGGCTTGAGGATCATAGTCTCCCACATAGACTCGCCGCGCCTCGACCTGAAGCAGAACCCCCTCTACGAGGATCTGGAGATGGTTTTTCTCAGGACCCACTACTACGGTGGGATCAAGAAGTACCACTGGGTGGCCCAGCCCCTGGCCCTTCACGGGGTGATCGTTAGGGCCGATGGGAGCAAGCTCTCGGTCAAGATCGGGGAGGAGGAAGGGGAGCCGGTCTTCACCTGCTGTGATCTGCTGCCGCATCTGGCCCGCAGGACCCAGGAGGAGAAGAAGTTGAAGGAGGCCATCGAGGCCGAGAAGCTCACGGCGCTTGCGGGTCACATCCCCTATCCGGACGAGGAGGCCAAGGAGCGGGTGAAACTCCAAGTGCTGAAGCTCCTGAACGAGAAGTACGGCCTTGTGGAAGAGGACTTCCTCAGCGCGGAGCTGGAGCTGGTGCCTGCGGCCAAGGCCCGCGATCTGGGCTTTGATCGCTCCTTTGTAGCAGCCTACGGACAGGACGACAGGGTCTGCGCCTACTGTGCCCTGCGGGCCATCATCGAGGCCAAGGAGCCCGAGTTCAGCACCCTGGCGCTGTTCCTGGACAAGGAGGAGATCGGCAGCGAGGGCAACACCGGTGCCAAGTCGAGGTTCATAGAGCTCTTCGTCATCGGGCTCTTCCGCGTGCTGGGTCAGGAGCCGAGCGAGGCCCTCCTGAAGGAGGTGCTGTTCCGCTCCAAGGCCCTTTCGGCGGACGTCACGGCCGGCGTTGACCCCAACTACAAGGACGTCCACGAGCTTCAGAACAACGCCCGGATGGGCTACGGTGTGGCGCTGTGCAAGTTCACCGGGGCAGGGGGCAAGTACTACTCCAGCGATGCCAGCGCGGAGTACGTGGGGGAGATCCGAGAACTGCTCAACCGCGAGGGGATCGCCTGGCAGATGACGGAGCTGGGGAAGGTGGATGAGGGGGGAGGGGGGACCGTGGCCAAGTATCTGGCCATCTACGGGATGGACATCATAGACTGCGGTACACCCCTCCTGAGCATGCACTCCCCCTATGAGGTGGCGAGCAAGGCCGACATCTACGAGACCTTCAGGGCCTACCGGGCCTTCTACCGCTGGGGCGAAGGGGGATGAGGCCCCTCAGCTCCAAGATAAAGGGACGGGAGGAACTCACGGGGGTCCTCGCACGGCTGCGCTCGGAGGGCAAGAGGGTCGTCTTCACCAACGGCTGCTTCGACCTGTTGCACCTCGGCCACGTCACCTATCTGGAGGAGGCCCGAGGGCTGGGGGACCTCCTGGTGGTGGGGGTGAACACGGACGAGTCCGTCAGGAGGATCAAGGGACCGGGTAGACCGATTGTGCCCCTGGAGCAGCGGATGGCGGTCCTCGCAGCCCTGGAGGCGGTGGATTACGTGGTCCCCTTTGGGGAGGACACCCCCTACGAACTCATCAAGGCCTTGAGGCCCCACGTGCTGGTTAAAGGCGGGGACTGGCGTCCTGAGGAAGTAGTGGGTCAGGATCTGGTGGAGGAGGTACGGATAGTGCCCTACCGTGAGGGTTTCTCCACTACCGGGCTCATCGAAAAGATCAAGAAGGGCTAACCCTTGGAGCCCCCAACTCCGTGGGGGACACAGGAAACGCTCCGACTTTGAGGTCCCTTTACCCCTTTCCGCTGTATAGGTGCAATAGGAGGAGCTCTTTAAACCTCTTGGGAGGAGGGGCGTCTAAGTGACAAAAAGTTCAGAGAGGTGCGTTATGAAGAAGCTAAAGGTCGTCCTTTCGGCAGTTGTGGTTCTCATCCTGATCTCCTCCACGGCCTTTGCGGGCTCCGTGCAGGGTAAGGGATGGGTCAAGGGAAAGGGGATCGCCCATGGTAAGGGCGTGGTGATGGGCAAGGGGGCGGCTACGGGAACAGGGGTCGTCATCTGGCGCGGGAAGGACGGGAAGGTCCACTGTAGAAAGGGCACCGGCACCGTGTATGGGAAGGGGATCGCCATCGGTAAGGGCACGGTGATCGGCAAGGGCAAAGGGATGGGCAGGGGAAGGGCAAGGGGCAGAGGGAAAGCGGGAAGGTTTTGAGTAAAGCTCTACTAAGAGAGCTAAAGGGGAGGTGTCCACAAAGTGGATCTACCGGGACTCACCTACGGGTCTGGTCCCTTGGCGACACTGGATGGATTGAAGCCCTGGGCACTCCCCCGCTTGGATACATCTTGCCGTTCAGCACCTTTGACCGCAGTTTCATTAAGCTTGTCCTTGTAAACGGAGCGGCCAAAGGACCTCCTTCCTCAGCCTGGCGCGGCTCTTGAGACGGCCGTTGGCGGCCACGCCGTAGCCCACGGGGTGGCCGCGGTAGCGGATGACCTGTTGTCCCCTGAGGCCATCGGAGACCACGAGCTCCTCCCTTCTCAGGTAGCTCAGAAGTTCCATGGGGTCCTGAAGGTCGATGACGTTCTGCGAGGCGAAAAGTCCCAA
>QMLK01000052.1 GCA_003646705.1 Deltaproteobacteria bacterium
GGTGGAGATGGGGGCCTTAGAGGCGGCGGCGAAGAAGCCCGCCATCCCCACCACCGCAAAGGGGGTGACGTGCTCGACGACCCCGGGCATCAGGTAGTTGAAGACCTTCCCCATGGCCCCTCCTACACAGGCCCCGATGACCATCGAGGGGCCGAAGACCCCCGCACTGCCTCCAGAGCCTATGGAGAAGGAGGTGGCGAGGATCTTCGCCAGGGAGACAGCCACCAGCAGCCATAGGGTCACGTTGCCTTCCAGGATCTGCTGTACGAAACCGTAGCTGAAGCCCAAGGCCTGCGGGAGGAAGAAGCCTATTAAGCCAGTGGCCAAGCCCCCGAGGGCAGGCTTGAAGGTATCGGGGATCCTCAACTTACGGAAATAGGCCTGGACCCCGTAAAAGCTACGGACGTAAAGGATCGCCGTGGCCGCCAGCACCAAGGCCATGACGGCGTAGGGGAAGAGCTCCAAGGGGTCCTGGAAGGTGATGTCAGGGGTATGAAAGAGGGAACCCCACCCGTACACGAGGCAGAAGAGGCAGTAGGCCACCACCGAGGAGATCCCCGCGGGGATTATCACCTCTGCCTCGAACTCCAGCTCACTGTAAAGGACCTCCGCTGCGAAGAGGGCCCCTGCCAAGGGCGCCCTGAAGATGCTCCCTATCCCCGCCCCCATCCCGGCCGCCAGCAGTATACGGCGCTCCCTTTCGGTGAGCTTGAGGGTCCTGCCGAGGAAGGAGCCGAAACCGGCCCCTATCTGGGCTATGGGGCCCTCCCGTCCCCCTGAGCCACCACTGCCCAGGGTGAGGGCGGAGGCCAAGGCCTTGATCAAGGGGATCCTCCCCCTGATGTAGCCCTGTCGCTTGTGATAGGCCTCTATGACTGCGTCGGTCCCGTGCCCTTCGGCCTCCGGGGCGAAGGTGTAGACCAACCAGCCGCTCATAAGGCCACCGAGGGCGGGGATGATCAAGAGGAGGAAACGGCGGAAGGGCACGGCAAAGGGGCTGAAGAGGGGCTCTTCGCCCCCGGGATGGGGGGGGTAGTATCCAGCGAGGCCACCGAGGAAGAGGTGCTGGAACAGTTGGCAGAGGAGGTGAAAGGCGATGGCCCCTCCCCCTGCTATCATCCCCACCAGGATGCAGAGGAAGAAAAGACTGGGACGTAAGGTTAACTTTGACCTCTCAAGGGGCATATTGTGCTTTCCTGGGTAAATCCGCGAAGGGCGGTCTCCTCACCATTACTCCCACAAAGCGGGTCTTGTCAAGTTCTGCGTCCCGTCATCCCTCCGATGAACACGGACAACAGCCAACTCACCAAGCTGATGAGCAGGGAGCCGATGAGGGCCCCCCAGAAGCCTTGGACCTCGAACCCCGGCACAAGCCAGGAGGCCATGAGGAGCATCAGGGCGTTGATGACCAGCAGAAAGAGCCCGAAGGTCAAAAGGGTGAGGGGCAGGGTGAGGAAGATCACGATCGGTTTTACCACAGCGTTTATTAGACCTATGGCCAAGGAGGCCACCAGGGCTGCCACCACCCCTTTCACCTTGAGCAAGCCGGGGAAGAGATGGGCCACGATCAGAAGGGACACGGCTGTGAGGAGCCAACGCAGCAGCATCTACGGTCACCTCGATGGATTTGTCGCGCAAAAATACAAAAAAAGCAAGGGTTGTTCAACCCTCTCAAGTGTCTTGCCGATGTCCTCCCTTTGTGGTAGATAAAGCTTACCGAAAAGAGGCAGGAGGTGAAGGTGAAAGGGGCCCTTTTGAAGAGAGGAGGAATGGTTCTGTTGGCCCTATCGCTGGTCCTCCTGGTGCTTCCAGGGGCTGAGGCAGAGGTCAAGAGCGTCGCCAAGGTCAAGCTCTCCGAAGTCCAGATCTTCTTGCAGCAGCGATGGCCGACGCAACCACAATATGTGATGACTTCTTTCAGCTCCGGAAACATCAAATTCCTCGATGTGGTAGACATAGTCCTGGACCGGCAGGGGCAAGTGGTGGGAGTCAGATTGGTCTACACTCCTGGAGATGGCTTTCAGCGCGACGTCTTCTTGAGGGGTGTGAGGGGCTGGTTATTTAAGCGCCCCACCCTGGGCTCCCTTTACAAAGAGGTAAAGGTGCGGGTCGTAACAACCGATGAATTAAATAACCTTTGATTTCAGGAGGAACAGATGATGAGAAGGGGCATATTCCTTTGGGTGGCTATCGGCCTTGTGGCGATACTGGCCGCTTGTGGCCCTGAGATCAGCACCAATGTGCAGACCTCTGGGCCTACGGTCCAGGAGGTCATCACTTACGAAGGGCCGAAGGCGCGGATCGCTGTGGCCAGTTTCAGGTGCAAGGCTGCAAAGTGTTCGGGGGAGATAGGAGAGGGGTTGGCCGATATGCTCGCGACCTCCCTCTTCCGGACCGGGCGTTTCATCGTCCTGGAGAGGGGGGAAGGGCTCCGGGCGATCCAGGAGGAGTTGAACCTCGCCCAATCCGGGTATGTGCAGGCGCAGAAGGCCCCACAGATGGGCTTGCTCGAGGGGGCCGACATCTTGGTCCTCGGGGCTATCACCGCCTTTGAGCCCGAGGCCTCGGGCATCGGTGGCGGTGCGGTGGTGGTGCCCTTCAGCGTCCCCATGCTCGGTGGGGCGGCGGTGGGGAAGAAGGACGCCTACATCGCTGCAGACATAAGGCTGGTGGATGTGAGGACAGGACGGGTGATCAACGCCACCAGGGTCGAGGGGAAGGCTACCAGTTGGAAGGTGGGAGGCCTTGGCGGGGCCATAGCCGGGACCGTGGCCTTCGGCGGCGCCTTGGGAGCTTACAAGAACACCCCCATGGAGAAGGCGGTGATGGTGATGCTCGACAACGCCATCCAGGCCATCTCCAAGATGGTCCCGGAGAGCTATTACCGCTACGGGAGCACTCCAGCAGCTACCCCTGCGGCCCCCGCGGCGACGACGGCTCCTGCAGCCCCTGCTAAGCCTTCGCCACCACCGGCTGAGGGACCGGCCTACGTCTCCTTTCCCTCTGGGAAGGTCCTCTCCATAAAGGGGAGCAGGGTGAACATCAGGAGCGGACCCGGTACCACCTATTCCATCCTGACCACCCTCACCAAAGGCCAGCAGGTCAAGGCCTTGGGCAAACAGGGAGAGTGGTACCAAGTCCAGTTGCCCGATGGCAAGGTGGGGTGGGTTTACGCCACCTTGGTCTCGGAGTAGGTCGTAAAGAAGATCTTCGTCCTTCAAAGCCCGCTTCCCCGCCGGGGGAGCGGGCTTTTTGCTGTCTCTGCCCCTTCTGTTGATAAGGGCTCGAGGAGGTTGTTATAGTTGGAATCGAAGGTTCACGAAGGAGGCCCTTTGAGGGAAGACGAATT
This sequence comes from Deltaproteobacteria bacterium, assembly GCA_003646705.1. GTDB lineage: Bacteria > Desulfobacterota > B13-G15 > B13-G15 > B13-G15 > B13-G15. The sequence goes on from QMLK01000052.1 coordinate 3,350, forward strand.
CAGGTCCGGTTTCGTACCCATCGTAGGGAGGCCCAACGTAGGTAAGTCCACCTTGTTGAACAGGATCCTCGGCCAAAAGGTGGCCATAACCTCCCCTAAGCCCCAGACGACCTGGTGGAGGATCTTGGGGATCAAGACGCGCCCTGATGCCCAGATCGTCTTCATAGACACCCCTGGTATCCATCGGGCTCGGGAGAATTTCAACATCCACATGGTAAAGACGGCCAGAGAGTCGATGAGGGACGGAGACGTCATCCTTCACATCGCCGAGGCCGTGGACCCCTTCTGCGAGGGGGACGAGGAGATCCGTCGAGACCTGGAGGGGAGGGACGTGCCTGTCATCTTGGCCCTCAACAAGGTGGACCTCCTTCAGGACGAAGGGAAATTGAGGGAGATCGTAGAGCGATCGCAGGCCCTCTTCCCCTACGCAAAGGTGATACCCCTTTCCGCCCTGCGGGGGGACGGGGTCCAGGAGTTGGAGGAGGAGGTGGTACGCCTTCTCCCCCACGGTCCTCTTTATTATCCCGAGGACATGGTCACCGACCAGACGGAGCGGGTCCTCGCTGCCGAGGTGATCAGGGAGAAGATCTTCCATTTGACCAGGCAAGAGGTCCCTTATTCCTGTGCGGTGGTGATAGAGGAATTCAGGGAAGAGAGGGAGAAGTCCTTGCTCTACATCAGGGCGGTCATCAATGTGGAGAGGGAATCGCAGAAGGGCATCCTCATCGGCAAGGGCGGCAGGATGTTGAAGGAGATCGGCACGGCCTCCAGGCGAGAGCTCGAGGGTATGTTCGGGAAGAAGGTCTACTTGGAGCTTTGGGTAAGGGTCCAAGAGCATTGGCGAAAGAAGGACCCCATCCTGAGGGATTTCGGACTGATTCGATGAAGGGGTTGGGAAAGGTCTTGCGGGAGGAGCGCCAGAGACAGGGGGTGACCCTGGAGGAGGTCTCTCGGGCCACCCGGATACGCCTCCCCTTCCTCCGTGCCATAGAAGAGGAGAACCTCGAGGCCCTGCCCCCAGGGATCGTAAGGAAGGGGTTCATCGAGGCCTATGCCCGTTTTTTGGGTTTAGATCCGGTGAAGTTGCTCGGGGAGCACAAAGAGGAACCCCCTCCCCTGCCCTCCCCGCCCAGCACGGCCCACATGAGGAGGCCTTACCTCTTGATCCTCTCCCTGGCCCTTCTCGTGCTCTGTGGCGTGGTCCTCCTCTGTCTCCATTGGAAGGGCAAGAAGATGGGATCGGCCACCTCCTCCCCCGAGGGGGGCCCTACGGCTGTGAGGGCTATCGAGGTCCCCCTGCAACCAAGGGCAGAAGCGATGAGGTCCTCAGGGACGGAACACACCCTCTTGATAGAGGCCTCTCAGTTGACCTGGATAGAGATAAGGAAGGGAGATGCCCCCCCTTACGACATCACCCTCTACCCGGGAGAGCGCTACAAGATCAGCGACCCTAAGGGCTTCACCCTGAAGATCGGCAACGCCGGTGGCGTACGCATCTTCTTCGACGGGAAAGACCTTGGAAGGCTCGGTGAAAGCGGCGAGGTGAAGAGATTGGTCCTACCGGAGAGGCCTAAAGGGCCACCACGTCCTTCACTTCCGGAACCCTCTCCTTGATGGCCCGTTTTATCCCCTGTTGAAGGGTCATGGTGGCCATGGGACAGCCCATGCAGGCCCCTTTCAGTCGGACCTTCACCACACCATCGGTCACATCCACCAGCTCCACATCTCCGCCATCGGCCTGCAACAGCGGCCTTATCTCCTTTAAGGCCTCCTCTACCTTCTCTTGCATCGTCGGACCTCCTTGTTCATTGGTGTACCCTGAGGGGAAGGATCTGTTCCTCTCCGTCGAGCTCTACCTCCCGGCTTCCGCACACGGCACAGCTCACCATGGAGAAGGCCAGATCGTCTTCCATGAGGTGGATCTCCTCCAGTTGCTGCAGCCCTTCGTCCTCGGGCTCGCCCACAACCTCGACCACCTCTTCGTTCTCGTCGAGTTCAACCTCCAGCACCTTGTGGATGGAGCACCATACGTTGAAACGAAGCGTGTTACCACATCGTAGACATCTTGCCATCCCTTGCCTCCTCAGGGCTTCCTTATCACGTCCTGTGGAAAAGATCAAGGAGGCCATCCTTCGGGTACCCTCTCAAAGGCTCATCTTTTGGTGTTTAGAGGGTTGTAGGGCCTCCCCTTTTTTGTTTTAATTCATCCCATGGAATGGAGGGGGTTTTTCGTCGTCTTTGGGGCCATCTTCTTGGCCGAGCTGGGTGATAAGACCCAACTGGCCACCCTTCTCTTCTCCATAGAACAACGAATCCCCAGGCCGATGGTCTTCTTGGGGGCTGCCTCAGCCCTTGTAGGGACCACGGCTTTGGCGGTCCTCCTCGGTGGGTGGATGGGTCGTTTCCTGCCTCCGAAGGTCCTGAGGTGGGCGGCTGGCTTGGGCTTTCTGATGGTGGGCCTCTGGATATTGTTCGGGGAAAGAGGCTGAAGGGTATATATGGCCCTGGATCTTTTCTTACTGCGGGTCCTGAACGTCTGGTGTGCCAACGCCTTCTTCGATCAGGTCATTCCGCTCTTCTCCAAGTTGAGCTATTGGAGGCTGCCCCTCCTCCTGTTGGGAGCTCTCATCGTCTTGAAGGAGCGGAGGCGGGGGCTCCTCATCCTCTTGGGGCTCTCCGTGTCCCTTTTGATGAGTGAAGGCCTGAGTTCCTCCCTCTTGAAACCCCTGTTCGACCGGACCCGTCCCTGTCACGTCCACGATTGGGTGAGGCTCTTGAGCACCTTCTGTCCCCGATCCCCCTCCTTCACGTCCTCCCATGCGGCCAACATCTTTGCCGCTGCCTTTTTCCTCTCCTTTTTCTTCCCGCGGCTTCGTTACCTCCTCCTGGCGGTGGCCCTCTTGGTGGGCTTTTCCCGCATCTACATCGGGGTCCACTATCCCTCGGACGTCCTCGGCGGGGCCCTTCTGGGGGTGGGATGTGCCTCATTGGTCTTTGTCCTGTGGAGGAGGTTGATGGAGAAGCTCGGCCTCCACAGCCCTTCCTGAGGGTGTAGGGGATGCTCTCCAGGGACGTCGTGAAGGAGATAGAGAGGGTCGTGGGGCCGGAGGACCTCCTGGAGGACTCCGAAGACAGAGCTTGCTACAGCTACGACGCCAATACCTCGGGAGAGGCCCCTTCAGTGGTGGCCTTCCCCGAGAGCGCAGAGGAGGTGTCCCGAATCCTGCGGTTGGCCAACGAACATCTGTTCCCCGTCTTTCCCAGGGGGGCGGGGACGGGGA
>QMLK01000053.1 GCA_003646705.1 Deltaproteobacteria bacterium
GCCTTGGCCTTGCTGGACTACACCGCCTGCTCCCCCGCGGTGAGGGCGAGGTTCCTACAGGAGGTTGAAGAACCAACAACCGAGGCCCACTAAGGCGAGGATCACCCCTTCCCTTCGGTCCAACACCCAGCCCGTCCGCATGAAGGCCACAAGGAGGGCCGAGAGCCCCACCAACAAGAAGAGGCTCCACAAGGCCTCCGGACCCACCGTCAAGGGCCTGAAGAGGGCTGCCAGGCCCAGGGCCCCGAGGATGTTGAAGGTACAACTGCCGAGGATGTTCCCCGCGGAGATGCCGTAACGCCCCTTCAACACCGCCACAAGCGATGTGACGAACTCCGGGGCCGAGGTCCCCGCTGCCACCACCGTCAGGCCGATGGCCCACTCCGAGATCCCCAGGGCCTTGGCCAGGGCCGCTGCGGAGGAGACCAGGACCCTTCCCCCTCCGGCGATCATCAGAAGGCCTGCGAGGACCAAAAAGGGGTCCCACCAGCGGGCCCTCTCCTCGAGGGAGGCCTCGGGGATCTCCTCCCTACGAGCGAAGAGGAAGACGAGATAGAACCCCAACAGCGCCAGGAACAGCCCACCCCCCCAGCTGCCCAAGGGGGGCCAGAGGTAAAGGAGGGCCACAAGCAGAAGGGTCACCGCGATCACGAAGAGGCCGTCCCGGTAGACGATCCATGCCTCGGTCTTTAGGGCCCGCACCATCGCCACCCCGCCCAAGATGAAGCCGATGTTGAAGATGTTGGAGCCGACGACATTGCCCACGGAGATGGGGATGTAACCCCCTAAGGCCGCCTGAAGGGTCACGGCCAACTCCGGGGCCGAGGTCCCGAAGGCGACCACCGTTAGGCCTATGACGAGCTCGGAAACCCGCAAGGCCTTGGCTATACGGGCGGAGCTCTCGACCAACCAGGTGGCCCCCCACCAGAGGAGGACCGCGGCGAAGAGGAGTTTGAGGAACTCCAGGATCAAGACAAGACCTCAGAAGGCCAGGGGACGACACCAGGCCTCTTTGAGCTGGGAGATGGGTCGGTCCACTACCACCCTGCCGCTCAAGCCCACCAGCAGAAGTCGTCCTTCGGCCACCACCCTGCCCACCGGGGCGAAGGGCAGGCCCGCCATCAGCCCCTCGAAGGCCCCCTTACGGTCAGGGGGCACCGTCACTACGAACCTCCCTTGGGACTCGGAGAAGAGGAGGAAATCGTCCCTGGAGACCCCTTCCCGGGGGACCTCCCTCAGGTCCACCTCCATCCCGAGGCCGCCGGCGAAGGCCGTCTCGGCCAAGGCCACCCCGAGGCCACCGTCGGAGCAATCGTGACACGATGCCACCAGCCCCTCCCTTATGGCCTGATGGAGCCGCCTGAAGAGCTCCCTGCTCAGGAGCGCCCTCACCTTGGGCACCTCGTTGCCCACCGCCCCCCTCATGGCGAAGTACTCCGACCCCCCCAGCTCCTCGTAGGTGGTCCCGAGGACGTAGACCAAGTGGCCCGGTGCCTTGGCGTCCATGGTCATCGACTGGCGCACATCGTCTATCTTGCTGATGACGGAGAAGAGGACCGTCGGGGGGATGGAGATCTTCAGCCCTCCGCCTATGTAGTCGTTCTTCATGCTGTCCTTGCCCGAGATGCAGGGCACGGAGAAGGCGGTGGTGAAGTCGTAGAGGGCCTTGTTGGCCCTGACCAATTGGGCCAATTTGTAGGGACCGTCGGGGTTCTTCTCCGAGGGGACAGGGTCGGGCCAGCAGAAGTTGTCCAAGGCCGCCATCCGTTCGGGATCGCCTCCCGCGGCCACGTTGTTCCTTATGGCCTCCTCGAGGGCACAGGCCGTCATCCAATAGGTGTCGATGTCCCCATAGCGGGGACAGATCCCATGGGAGACCACCACCCCTTCAAGGGACTCCAGGAGCGGCCTGAGGACCGCGGCGTCCTGGGGGCCATCGTCCCACAGGCCGCAGAGGGGCTTCACGACGCTGCCCCCCTGGACCTCGTGGTCGTACTGCCTCACGACCCACTCCTTGCTGCAGATGTTGAGCCTGGAGAGCATCCCCTCCAGGACCTCCCCCAGGTCATCGGGGGGCTCAAAGTCCGGCTCCCGATGCTCGGGCCTCCTCCAACGGGCCTCGAGCCGCATCCTGGGAACCCCTTCGTGGAAGAAGTCCATGTCGAGGTAGGCCACGGTCTGGCCCCTCCAGAGGCAGTGGAACTTCCCCGTGGAGGTGAAGCGGCCTATGACGGTGGCCTCCACCTCCATCTTGCGGCAGAGGGCCAAGAACTCCTCGACCTTCTCCGGGGCCACCGCCAGGGTCATGCGTTCCTGGGACTCGGACAACAGCACCTCCCAGGGGTCAAGGCCGGGGTACTTCAGCGGCACCCGATCGAGCCATATCTCACAGCCGCCGGGCCCCCGGGCCATCTCCCCCACCGAGGAGGAAAGCCCCCCTGCACCGTTGTCGGTTATGGACTTGTAGAGCCCCCGGTCCCTGGCGATGAGCAAACAGTCGAACATCCTCTTCTGGGTGATGGGATCGCCGATCTGGACGGCGCTCGAGGGGGAGGCCTCGTGCAATTCCTCCGAGGAGAAGGTGGCCCCGTGGATGCCGTCCTTGCCCACCCGTCCTCCCACCATGACCACCAGGTCCCCTGGATCGGCCCGTTTTAGGTGGGAGGGCTCCCCTTGGATCTGGCGGGGCATGATCCCACAGGTGCCGCAATAGACCAGGGGCTTGCCGAGGTAGCGCTCATCGAACACTATGGAGCCGTTCACCGTGGGGATGCCGCTCTTGTTCCCGCCATGCTCCACCCCCTCCCTGACCCCCTCGAGGATCCTCCTCGGGTGCAGTATCCGCGGGGGTAAGGGCTTATCGTAGTCGGGCGGGGCGAAGCAGAAGGCGTCGGTGTTGAAGATCAACTTGGACCCCTTGCCGGGGCCGAAGGGGTCGCGGTTGACCCCCACGATCCCCGTCAGGGCCCCACCGTAGGGGTCGAGGGCTGAGGGCGTGTTGTGGGTCTCCACCTTGAAGGTCAAGGCCCAGCGGTCGTTGAAGGCCCAAACCCCGGCGTAGTCCTCGAAGACCGAGAGGCACCGGTCCCGGTCGCCCAGCCGTCGCCTGATCTCCTCGGTGGAGCGACGGATGTAGGTGTCGAAGAGGCTGAGGATCCGCTCCTCGGCCCCGGTCTCCTCGTCCACGTAGAGGATCTCGGCCTTGAAGATCTTGTGCTTGCAGTGTTCGGACCAGGTCTGGGCGATGGCCTCGAGCTCCACGTCCGTGATCCCCTCGCCGATGCCGATCCGGAGCCGCTCCTCCCTGACCTCGGACCGCCTGAGATAGGCCACGATGGCCTTCATCTCCTCCAAACTCAGGGCCAAGAGCCGCTCCTGGCTCAAGCGCATCAAGGCCTCATCGTCCAACTGCTGAAGGGGGAAGCGCTCCACCCGGCCGCCCTTGAGCCCTGTCACCTTAGGCACCGTGGGACCCACCCCCTTCTCGGGGTCCCATTCGACGCGGCTCAAGACGACGAAGCGGTGGATCAGGGGGTTGCCCAGGTACTCGGTGGCGATCCGCCAGGCCTCTTCCCTGCTGAGCCGGCCCTTGATGAGGTATTGGGTGGAGCTGTAGACCCGCTCATCGTCCCGGAGTTGGAGGTCGAGCCTGGCCATGAGGGCCTCCCTGGCGGTCCGGCCGACGTTGTCCGTCACCCCGGGGAGGAACCCTACCTCGATGAGCCAATCGAAATCGGACGCTATGGGCCGGTCGATGCTCCAGCGCTGCAGGATGGGATCGCTGTAAGGGCCTTGGGCGAGGGCCTCGAGCTGTTCCCGGGTAAGGGGGGCGTCTATCACATAGACCTCGACCCTCCTCACCTCCTCGACGGGGAGGCCCAAGTGTTCGAGGATCCCCCTCTTGACCTTTTCGGCCAGGGCGTCCCGGATCCCCTCCTTGAAGGTGACCTCAATCCGATGAGGCAACCTCTTCGCTCTCCTCCCCTTTCGCCTTGGCCACCACCACCTTGGCGGGCCTCAAGAGCCGGTCGTTGAGCATGTAGCCCTTCTGGACCTCGGAGATCACCTCCCCAGGGGGCGCCTCCTCGGACTCCATCTCCATCACCGCCTCATGGCGTTCGGGGTCGAACTGCTCCCCCACGGCCTCGATGGGGGAGACGCCGAAGCGTCCCAGGACCTGATGGAACTGGGCCAATACCAGCTCTATCCCCTCCAGGATGGCCTCAGGGTCGCCCTTCTGTCTGGCGTGCTCCAGGGCTCGTTCTAGGTTGTCCACCACCGGGAGGAGCTCCCTCAGGAGCTCCTCGTTGCCGTAGCGTACAAGCTCCGCCTTCTCCCTGGCCACGCGCTTCTTGTAGTTCTCGAACTCGGCGTAAAGCCTCAGGAACTTGTCGTAGTGCTCCTGGGCCTCCTTCCTGGCCCCCTCCAGCTCCTCCTTCAACTCCTCCAAGAGCTCCTCAGGGCTCTTCTGCTCCTTTGGCTTCTCCTCTTTGGGCCTCTCCTCCTCGGCCATGGCTCAACCTCCTCGGCGAGGGTGATTTGGAAAGGGCTTCATCAAAATAAACACCACACCGGGATCGCTCAAGTCGCCCTCAAAGGGCGCCCCGCCAGTGAGTCTCTATCACATGGGAGAGGACCTTGGCGGTGTAATCGACCAAAGGGACGACGCGAGAATAGGCCATCCTTAAGGGACCTATCACCCCCAGGATCCCAAGGCGTGGTCCTGCAGCCCGTAGGGGGAGAGGACGAGGCTACACATCTCCAGCCCCTCTATCCGCGACTCGGAGCCGATGAGGACCTGGACCCCTTCCTCCTTGAACTTTATGGCCTTGTCCAGGATCTCCAGCAGGCGGCCCTTCCGGTCCAGGGCCTCGAGCAATTGCCTCATCCGCCTGGCATCGGAGGAGAACTCCGGCTCCTGCAGGATCTGCGTCTGACCCTCTATGTAGACCTCCCTGTCCCCCTCCACCAACATGAGGGAGCGCCCCCCGATCTTCAGGGCCCGAGCCCTCAGGTCGTCGTAGGCCTTCCTCTCCCGCTCCACCTCCGCCATGAGGCGCTCCCTCACCTCCCTGAGGGGAAGGCCAGTGAGCATCTCGTTGAGGTACTCGGCCATGCGCCTGAGCTCTCCCTCGGGGAGGTCCTCATCGAGCTCCACCACACGGGTCTGGACCATCCCCGAGGAGGAGACGAAGAGCACGAGGATCTGCTTCGGCCTGAGCCTGACGAACTCTATCCGTTTGAAGACCGTCTCCCGTAAGGGGGGCAACATCACGAGACCGGGGTAGTGACTGAAGGCCGCCACAAGCCGACACGCCCGCTTCATCAGGGCCGCAAGGTCCCCTCCGGGCTCCTCATAGAGGCGCTCGATCTGAGCCCGTTGCAAGGGGCTGAGCTCTTCGGGCTCCAGGAGCACATCGATGAAGAAGCGGAGGCCCTTCTCGGTGGGGATGCGACCTGCCGAGACGTGGGGTTGAAAGAGGTAGCCCATCTCCTCCAGGTCGGCCATCACGTTACGTATGGTGGCGGGGCTCAGGTTGAGGCTGCAGCGCTTTGCCACTGTCCGACTGCCCACTGGCTCGCCGGTCTCTATATACCCCTCCACCACGATCTTCAGGACCTCCTTCCCCCTGTCCGAGAAGGTCATCCCCTACCTCCAAGGTCCTTAAGATAGTTGCCCGCCCCTGCCCTGTCAACAAAGCCCAAGGAGGCCGAGGAGGGCTCGGGCGTAAAGGCCGGCCAGTACGTCATCGGCCATCACCCCTGCGCCGCCCCGAAGCCGTCGTTCCAGCCATCGAATGGGCGGGGGCTTCAGGATGTCCATGGACCTGAAGAGGGCGAAGCCGAGCAGCACCGCCCAAGGGGAGGGATCTACGGCGGCCATGGTCACCAGGAATCCCACCACCTCGTCCACCACTATGGCCGGGTGGTCTCTGCTGCCCAAGGCCTCCTCGGCCTTGGAGGCGGCGATACCTCCTGCGAGCAGCAGCAGGATCGTGGCGGCCAGATAGGACCAGAGGGGGAGGGGGTGAAGGAGGAACCAGAGGGGCACAGCCCCCAGGGTCCCCACGGTCCCTGGGGCCACGGGTGACCGGCCCATCCCGCCCCAGGTGGCGAGCAGCAGGGAGGGCCTCACCCCTGAAACCTCCTTATGGCCTCGCGCAGGTCGATCAACCCCTCGTAGAGGGCCCTTCCCACGATGACGCCCACCAGGCCGGGCAACCCCTTGACCCGTTCCAGGTCCTCGAGGGAGGCGATGCCCCCCGAGAGGATGAAGGACAAACCGAGGGCGGAGAGCTCTCGGGCGGCCTCCAGGTTGGGCCCGGAGGCCATCCCGTCCCGCTTGATGTCGGTGTAGATGACCAGGGAGACGCCCGAGGCCTTGAGCTCCTCGGCCACCTCGAGGGACGCCCTCGAGCTTGAGGCCCTCCAGCCCTCCACCATCACCACCCCGTCCCTGGCGTCGATGGCCACAGCCACCCGCTGCCCGAATCGCCTCACAGCCTCCCGCAGCAACGAAGGGTCCCTCAAGGCCGCCGTGCCGAGCACTACCCGCTCTACCCCCAGGGAAAGCCACCCCTCGGCCACCTCCAGGGTCCTGATGCCCCCACCGAGCTCCAC
>QMLK01000054.1 GCA_003646705.1 Deltaproteobacteria bacterium
AGGTAACGCATCACCCCCCCTGTGGCATCGAGGCCGTAAGAGCTCCCGCCGGTGAGCAGCAGCGCGTGCACCTCAGGGACCGTGTGCAACGGCCCGAGGGAATCGGTCTGCCTGGTCCCCGGGGCAGTCCCCCTTACCTCGATCCCGGCCGTCACCCCCTCCTCGAAGATCAAGACGGTACAGCCCGTGAGGGCCTTGAAATCGCTCGAGTGGCCGACCTTCATCCCCCCTACATCGGTTATGGAGGGCATCTGCGTTCCTCCTGTTCTTGTGGTGACCCTTTTGACCCTTTTATGATATAAGCCCTTCAGAAATGCAAGAGGAGGACCGCAGATGTGCGCACTGCCCTTCGTACTCACCCCCCGAGAGGAGATAGAGCGCAGGATAGAGGGGTTGAGGACCAGGATGGAGGAGGGGGGAGTGGAGGTGGCCCTCCTGGTCCAGAACGTGGATGTCTTCTACTTCAGTGGCACCTTACAGAGGGGCTACCTGGTGGTGCCGCTTCAGCAGGAGGCCGTCCTCTTCATCCAGCAGGACTACGAAAGGGCCAGCCTCGAGAGCCCCCTCAGGGTGGAGAAGGTCAGGGGGCTCAGGGACCTCAGGGGCTTTAGACCTCTCCTTCAGGCGAAGAGGGTCGGCCTGGAGTTCGACGTCCTGCCCCTTGGCCTCTTTCAGCGGATCGAGCGGTCCTTTCAGGGGAAGGAGTTCCTCGACATCTCGAGGGACATCCTCTCGGTGCGGGCCCGTAAGAGCCCCTTTGAGATAGAGCAGCTCAAGCGCTCCGGCGAGATCGTGGTCCACGTCTTCTCCAAGGTGCCCGAGCTGTGCAAGGAGGGGATGGCGGAGGTGGAGCTCGATGCCCTCCTTCAGGCCGAGGGCCGCAGACGGGGCCATCAGGGGTGGCTGAGGATGAGAGGCCTCAACCAGGAGATGGCCAACATCGCCATCATGGCTGGTGAAAGCGGGGCCTTCCCCTCTTACCCCGACACCCCCTTGAAGGGTTACGGGGTCACCCACGCCATAGCCCAAGGGGCCTCGTGGAGGAGGATAGGGAGGGATGAGCCCATAGTCGTGGATTACGGCGGTGGTTACAACGGCTATACCACCGACGAGACGCGGACCTTCGTGATAGGGAGACTGCCGGAGCCCTTCAAGGGGGCCTATGAAGTCGCCCTGGAGGTCCTCCATACCTTTGAGGCCCATGCGAAGGCTGGCTCAAACGGCAGGGACCTATACGAGCTCTGCCTGAAGGTCGTAAGACGTAGGGGCCTCCAGGAGTACTTCATGGGGTATGGGGAGGGGAAGGTGAAGTTCATCGGCCACGGCATCGGCCTCGAGATAAACGAATGGCCCATCATCGCCCGGGGCAGGGACGAGGTGCTCGAGGAGGGGATGGTCTTCGCCTTTGAGCCCAAGTTCGTCTTCCCCGGCAGAGGGGCCGTGGGGGTGGAGGTGGACTACGTCGTCAGGCGAAGGGGGGTCGAACGGCTGACCGACTTCCCCATCGAGGTCATTTCCCTCTGACCTCCTTTTTCCCCAGGAGCACCCTCTCTATGTCGCGCGTCCCTTCGTAGAGCTTCCCCCCTACCACCACCGCCGGGATCCCGTCGACCCCTATCCCCTCCTTCACCTCCTCGGCGTCGGCCTTCAAGGCTTGGGCGATCTCCTCCCCGTCGCAGCCCTTGAGGAACTCAGCCCCGGCCCTTTCCCTCAGCCACTTCAGGGCCTCCTCCTTCTTCTCCCCGTAGCACACCCGCAGGAAATCCCAGAAGAGCTCCGGACGCCGCTGCCTCACGCACTCGATGGCCCGCTCCAGCTCCCTGTCTCTTCCGAAGGGCATGCTCTTGTAGTAGAGGGTATAGCCCCGGTTGGCCTTGATGTGGTCTATCAGGGCCGGGACCACCTTCCTGCAGTGGGGACAGGAGGGGTTGCTTATGAGGAGCACCTTCTGCCCCCTCCCCAGCGTAGGGCCCCTCAACTTCACCTTTACCTTTGCGAGGTCGACCTCCCTGGGGGACCTGGCTTTGGCGAACTCCGGCATGAGTTTGAGGAAGTGAGCCCGCGAGAGCTCCTTCGCCGTGGAGGCCTCATAGATCCTGCCGAGGAAGACCAACCTCTTGTCCTTGGAGAGGTAAAGGAGTACAGGCCTCTCCTTCTTGCCCTCCTTGATGACCATGGCCACCGCGTAAAGGCCGGTCCCCTCGTCGAAGATGGCCCTGAACCCCTCTACCTCCACCCTCTCCTTCCGCAGGACCCGCTTCACAAACCCCTCGGCGACCTCCCTTATCCCCTTCTCCTCTCCCGAGGCCGGGAGGGCTGCCAACAACAGTGGGACCAAAAGGAACAGCAACCCTCGCTTCATCTCCTGGACAAGATAGCCCCAAAAGGGAGGCCTTGACAAGGGTTACAGTGCTTGACTGGTCACCATCGGTGTGCTAAAAAGGCTTTGAGATATAATTCACAAAGCCTAAGGAGGGAGGAGATGGACATTTTAGTTTGTTTGAAACAGGTGCCGGATACAGAGGCTGACATCAGGCCGACCTCGGACATGACGGCCATAGACTACACAGGGGTGAAGTTCATCGTCAACGTGTATGATGAGTATGCGGTGGAGGAGGCCTTGAGGGTCAGGGAGAAGGTCGGCGGCAAGGTGACCATCGTCTCCCTTGGCCCCGATAGGGCCGTGGAGGCCATAAGGACCGCCCTGGCCATGGGGGCCGATGAAGCGGTCCATCTCAACGACCCGGCGCTCCTGGACGGCGATGCCTACACCACCGCCCGGGCCCTGGCCAAGGCCATCGAGGGGATGAGCTACGACTTGATCTTCTGCGGCAAGCAGGCCATCGACGACGACCTGGCCCAGGTGGGGAGCATCCTCGGTGAGCTGTTGGGCCTTCAGACCGTCACGGGCATCATGAAGTTCGAGCTGGTGGATGACGGCAAGAAGGCCCGGGTCCACAGGCAGGTGGAGGGAGGGATGGACGTGTTGGAGGTCCCGCTTCCGGCCATCTTCACCGCCACCAAGGGGCTCAACGAACCCCGTTATCCGTCCCTTCCGGGGATCATGAAGGCGAAGAAGAAACCCTTGAAGACGGTCTCCCTCGGCGATCTCGGCTTGAGCGAGGAGGAGGTGGGGGCCAAAGGCGCCCTCACGAAGGTGGTGCGCTACTCCCTGCCACCCATGAGGCAGGCAGGCACCATCATCGAGGGGGAGACCCCTGAGGAGAAGGCCTCCAAGCTGGCCAAGGCCCTCAGGGAAGAGGTCAAGGTGATCTAAGGAGGTGCAGCGATGGCAGGCGTATGGGTATATGCGGAGGTGAAGGACGGGGCCGTTAAGAAGGTGGCCTATGAAATCCTCGGAGCGGCGAAGAAGATGGCCGAGCAGAAGGGGGAGCCCCTCTGCGCCGTGATGATCGGCAAGGACGTGGAGGGCTTGGCCCCAGGGCTCGGTGCCTACGGTGCGGAGAAGGTATACGTGATCCAGGGCGACTCCTTCGCCCGTTACACCACCGGTGCCTTCACCAAGGCCCTCTGCGATCTGGTCAAGCAGGAGCAGCCCTCCATCCTCCTGTTCGGAGCCAGCATCAACGGCAAGGACCTATCGGCCCGCGCCTCGGGAAGGCTCGGGGTGGGGCTCGCCACCGACTGTACGGAGATCGGGTTGGACGAGGCCGGCAACCTGAAGGTCAAGAGGCCCATGTTCGCCGGCAAGGTCTACGCGGAGGTGGTCTTCTCGGATCGCAAGCCCCAGATGGCCTCGGTGAGGCCCAACGTACTGGGGCTGCCGGAGGCGGACGAGTCGCGCAAGGCCGAGGTCGTAAAGGTGGACGTCCAGGTGGGACCTGACGACATCGGGCTGGAAGTGGTGGACTTCGTCGAGGTGGGTGGTGGCAAGATCGACCTCACGGAGGCCGAGATCATCGTCTCCGGTGGACGCGGCATGAAGGGGGCCGAGAACTTCAAGATCCTCGAGGAGTTGGCCGAGGTCTTAGGGGGCGTAGTGGGGGCCTCCAGGGCCGCGGTGGATGCCGGCTGGAGACCCCAGTCCGACCAGGTGGGCCAGAGCGGCAAGGTGGTAAGCCCCAACCTCTACATCGCATGTGGCATCTCAGGGGCCATCCAGCACCTGGCCGGCATGGGCACCTCCAAGGTGATCGTGGCCATCAACAAGGACCCCGAGGCCCCCATCTTCAAGAAGGCCGACTACGGGGTGGTCGATGACCTCTTCAAGGTGGTGCCTGCCTTGACCGAGGAGGTCCGTAAGCTCAAGGCCCAGAGTTAGCCAGCAGATGAGACAGCGGGGGCCCGGACTGCCGGGCCCCCATAGCAAGGAGGGGCAAGGGTGGAAGCGACGAGGGAGCTCTTCTGGAACATAGGCAGACAGGGTCTTCTCACCTACCTCATAATGGGGATAGCGGTCCTCATCCTCGCCTACAGCCTTTACGAACGGGTGAGCCTCTGGCGACGCGGACAGGCGGAGGACCGATGGGACCGGGTGGGCGAGAGGATAAAGGGGGTAGTGGTCAACATCATAGGCCATTGGCGGGTCCTGAGGGAGGCCTACCCCGGCTTCATGCACCTTTTGATATTTTGGGGCTTCTTGCTGTTGCTCATAGGTGCGGCCCTTGATGCCTTCGACCATTACAGCGGCCTCCACTTCTTGAAAGGGACCGCCTATCTCACCTTCTCCTTCTTCCTCGATCTGGCAGGCCTGGCGGTGATCGTGGGGCTGCTTCTGGCCCTCTGGAGGAGGTACGTGACCAGGCCTCGGGCCTTGGACAACCGTCCAGAGGACCTCTTCGTGTTGCTGTTGCTGCTCGCCCTGGTGGTGACGGGCTTCCTGGTAGAGGGGGCCAGGATCGCTGTGCAAGCCCCCCGGGCCCCCTGGGAGCGGTGGTCCTTCTTCGGCTGGGCCTTGGGCACCTCCCTCTTCCCTCAGGGGCAGGGGAGCCTCCTCTGGCACAAGGTCTTCTGGTGGATCCACCTGTCCCTCTCCTTCCTCTTTGTGGCCGTGATCGTGCAGAGCAAGCTCCTTCACATCCTGACGGCCATCCTCAGCACCTTCTTCCGCAACCTTAAGCCCCAGGCTATAAAGCCCATCGAGGACATGGAGGAGGCCGAGACCTTCGGCGTCAACCGGGTGGAGGAGCTGAGCTGGGTGGACCTCATGCAGCTCGATGCCTGCACCCGCTGCGGAAGGTGCCAGGAGAACTGTCCCGCCTACCTCACGGACAAGCCCTTGAACCCGAAGATGGTGATCCAGGGGATCAGGGAGGTCTTCCAGGAGCAGTCCAAGGGGCTCCTTCAGAGGATGAGGAGCTGGGGTGTGGAGGAGCAGCAGCCGTCCACTGAGGAGGGCAAGGCCTTGGCCGGGGAGCTGATCGAGGAGGACGCCATCTGGTCCTGCACCACCTGTGGGGCCTGCATCGAGCAGTGTCCGGTCTTCGTAGAGCCCTTCCCCAAGCTGATCGAGATCCGGCGTTACCTGGCCCTCATGGAGAGCCGCTTCCCCTCGGAGGTACAGGTGGCCTTCCGAAACATGGAGAACAACTCTAACCCCTGGGGCATCGGGATGCACACCCGGGCCGACTGGGCCAAGGAGCTGGGGATCAAGACCTTGGCCGAGGATCGCGAGGTGGAGTACCTCTTCTACGTCGGCTGTGCGGGGTCCTTCGACGACCTGAACAAGAAGGTGGCCGAGGCGGTGGCGAAGTTGCTCGAGGCCGCGGGGGTGAGCTTCGGGATACTGGGGGTGGAGGAGGGTTGTTGCGGAGATTCGGCCCGCAGGCTCGGCAACGAATACCTCTTCCAGATCATCGCCCAGCAGAACATAGAGACGATGAAGGGCTATGGGGTGCGCAAGATCGTCACGATGTGCCCCCATTGCTACAACACCTTGAAGAACGAGTACCCCCAGTTCGGCGGGGACTTCGAGGTCTATCACTACACGGAGCTCTTCAGCTCCTTGGTCGCCCAGGGGAGGCTCCGGCCCTCTAAGCCCCTCGACATAGAGGTGACCTATCACGACAGTTGCTACCTCGGCCGCTACAACGGCCTCTACGAGGAGCCGAGGGGGATCCTCCGGGCCCTGCTGGGGGTCAAGCTGGTGGAGATGCCGAGGTCCCGGAGCCGGAGCTTCTGTTGCGGCGGTGGAGGAGGGCGTTTCTGGATGGAGGAGCATCTGGGGACCCGCATCAATCACGCCCGCTTCGAGGACGTCCAGAGGGCCGGGGCCCGGATGGTGGTCACCTCCTGCCCCTTCTGCCTCACCATGATGAGCGACGCCATCAAGGAGAAGGGCATGGAGGAGAAGCACGAGGCCAGGGACCTGGCCCAAGTGCTTCGGGAGGCCGTGGGTGTATGAGCTGGTGGTCAAGGGTGCCTTCTCCGCCGCCCACGCCCTGAGGGATTACCACGGCAAATGTGAGGGGCTTCACGGCCATAACTTCAAGGTGGAGGTCTATGTGCGCTCCGAGGGCCTGGGGCCGGGGGGGATGGCCCTGGACTTCGCGGTGATCAAGAGGGAGCTGCGGGCAGCTCTGGAGGGGGTCGATCATCGTTATCTGAACGACCTGCCTTACTTCCGGGACAAGGAGCCGTCCTCCGAGAACC
>QMLK01000055.1 GCA_003646705.1 Deltaproteobacteria bacterium
CCCGGGCGATCCCCAGGGCCATGGCCCCGGTCATCACCCGGATCTCATCCAGGATCTCCCCCAAGTACTGGACCCCTTTGCCCACCTCCTCGCCCAGGAGGTTCTCGGCCGGGATGCGGACGTTGTCGAAGATGAGCTCCCCGGTAATGGTCCCCCGGCAGCCCATCTTCTTTATCACCTGACCGTGGGAGAACCCAGGGGTTCCCTTCTCCACGAGGAAGAAGTTGAGCCCCTTGAGGCCCTTGGAGGGATCGGTGGTGGCCACCACGGTGGCGAAATCGCAGATGGGGCCGTTGGTGATCCACTGCTTGGTCCCGTTGATGACCCAGTGATCGCCGTCCCTCACCGCGGTGGTCCTCGTGGCCGCGAGGTCTGAGCCGGACTGGTCCTCGGTGAAGCAGATGGTGCCGATCTTCTCCCCCCGGATGGCCGGGATCAGGCAGCGCTGCTTCATCTCATCGGTGCCGAAGCGATAGATGAAGTGGGTGCCCATCAGCATGTTCATGATCACGCTCTGGGCGAAGCCCACCGAACCCCTGGTGATCTCCTCGTAGAAGATCATGCAGGTGACCTTGTCCGCCCCCATCCCGCCGTACTCCTCGGGGTAGCGGAGGCCCATGTAACCGAGCTTGGCGAACTCCCTCCAGAGGTCCCACGGAAACTCGTCCTTCTCGTCTATCTCCTCCGCCTTGGGCACGATGAGCCTGTCCACGGTCTCGGCTATGGTCTTTCGGAAGAACTCCTGTTCCTCGGTGAGTCGGAAATCCATCCTGCACCTCCTTAGTTAGATGACCCCTTTCTCCTTCAGCTCTTTTAGCTCCGCAGAGCTTAGACCGAGAGCCCCTCCGTAGATCTCCTCGTTGTGCTCCCCAAAGCGAGGAGGGAAGGAGAGCTCTTGGGAGACCTTTTGGAGGAACGGCGTCATATAGGGCGGCGGGGCCAGGGTGATCTCGGTGCCAGTGACGGGGTCCTTCGACCTCAGGAGCCACCTCTTCACCAAGGGGTCCTCCACCACCTCCTCTATGGTGTTGATCTTGGAGATGGGGATGGTGCGTTCGTTGAAGAGGCGTATCAGCTCCTCGGAGGTGTAGTTCTTGGTGATCTCCTCGATCCGGCGGTTGAGCTCCTCCTTGTCGGCGATCCTGCCGGCGTTGGTCTCGTACTCGGGCTTGGCGAGGGACTCGAAGCCGGGGATCTGGGTCATGTCCCTCCACTGACGGTCGTTACCCACGGCTATGTAGACGTAGCCGTCGCGGGTCTTGTAGACGGAGACCGGGGCGAAGAACTCGTGGGTGTTCCCGCGACGGGTGATCTTCTTCCCGAAGGACTTGGTCATGGTGATGGGCACCGTAAGCCAACTCACCGTGCTCTCGAACATGGCCAGATCTATACGGGACCCTTCACCGGTGAGCTGGCGCTTGTAAAGGGCCTTCATGATGAGGCCGTAGCCGTGCTCGCTGGAGCCCATATCCGGAAGGGGTATCCCCAAGACCATGGGTGGACCGTCGGCCTCCCCGGTGAGCTCCATGAGGCCCCCTCGCGCCTGGAGGATCGGGTCGTAGGCGGCTTCGTTGCTGTCGGGGCCGAAGCCCGTCACCCCGAACCAGATGATGTCCTCCTTCACCTCGCGCAGGGTCTCGTAGTCGATGCCCAGCTTCTTGTAGTTGCGCGGCAGTTGATTGGTGCAGAAGATGTCCACGGGTAACTCCTTGATGAGCCTGTAGAGCAGCTCCCGTCCCTCCGGGACGCCCAGGTTGAGGGTGATGGCCTTCTTGCCTGCATTTATGGCCAAGAAATAGCTCCTCAACATCTCATCCCCTAAGACGTTCTCCCCCACCCTCCTGTTGGGGTCGCCGTAGACGGGGTGCTCCAGCCTTATCACTCGCATCCCGTCCATGGCCAGGCGGTAAGTCAGATAGGGCAGTACCGTCGCCTGCTCGAGGCTCAAGACCGTTATCCTCTCGAAGACCTCCATGACCTCCCCCTGATTGTATTTTGTATACAATTCATTCTTAACCCCATTGCCTTTCCCCTGTCAAGGCCTTGAGTTTCCGAGGGGGCCATGCTATCTTTTCTCGAGTTTTTTTCGCGTCTTTTTGGTTCTCGGGAGGCATGGAAGCAGAGAAATTCAGATCGGGAGCGTCGAAGGGTGAGTCTGCGGTTGCGCGAGAGATTGGGGATTTCCACCTTCCGTCAGATGGAGGGGGAGCTCGACCTCTTCTTGGATTTCGCCAGCTCCTGTGGGGTGCGGTATGTGGAGATAAGGGGGGAGAGGCCCTATCTGTTGCCCCAGGACCTGGGCAGGGACAGGGCGGAGGAGCTGAAGGAGAAGCTCGAGGAGCGGGGCCTGGAGACCATCATCCACAGCCCAGTCTACGACGTGAACATCGCCAGCCTCAACCCCTTGATCCGGAGGGCCTCCGTCAGGCAGACCCTCGAGTCAGTGAGGTTCGCCGCCATCTTGGGGGCCAAGGTGGTGGTGATCCATCCCGGTAGATTGCCCAAGGACTTCCCCCGGGATTACCTCAGCAACTCCCGGATCAACCTGCTGACCAGCCTATCCATAATGGCCCGGATTGCAGGTCGTATGGGGGTCTCCTTGGCCATAGAGAACAGCCCCAGGGGGAGGGCTTACAGGCTCATCGCCACCCCCCAGGAACACCTCTACATCCTCCGTAAGGTGGCCTCTCCCCATTTGGGGGCCCTGCTCGACCTCGGTCATGCCCATACCTGGGGCATCGACCTGAAGGGATACATAAGGATGATGGCCGACCACCTCCTGCTCTGCCATCTGCACGACAACAAGGGCCATGAGGATGAGCATCTCCCCCTGGGCAAGGGGACCCTCGACGTAAGGGGGGCCTTCTCTGAGTTGGATGCCCTTGAGAGGGCCGTGCCGGTCATCCTGGTGCTCCGGCGGAAGGAGGACGTCTTGGAGAGCCTCTCCTACCTTGAGGCCCTGCAGGAGGAGCGGGGAGGGATCCTGCGGAGGATCTTCCGCCGTTACGGATGAGACCTTCCCCTCGTTGAAAATCCCGCTGAGGGGATTATATTTGCGCTCAGAGATGGGCAACAAGAGGCTTCCCGATCCCTTGAAGAGGAGGGAGATCCTGTACGGGAAGGACACCCCCCCTGAGACCCTCATCGAGTACGGCAGGCTCTACCTCGAGGAGGGTCGCTGGAACGATGCGGTGGAGTTCTTCGGCAGGGCCCACTACAAAGAGGGGCTCTTCGAGTTGAAGGAGTTGGCCCTGAGGGAAGGGGATTACTTCCTCATGTCCCAGGTGAGCGAGTTCTTGGGAGAGGAATTGGAGGCCGAGGAGTGGAAGAGGCTTGGACACCGGGCCTTGGAGGCGGGCAAGTTCCACTTCGCTCAAAAGGCCTTCGGGCAGGCAGGGGAGGCGGAAGGCCTCAGGTTGGCCCGGGAGAAGGTCCAAGAGATGGAGGGGGAGAGATGAAGCAGGAGGAGATGGCGTTCAATCAAGAGGAGTTGCGGGCCTTGCTGCTGGGCCTGAGGGATGAGGTCCTGGCCAAGATCGAGGAGGAGATGGGGACGAAGGTGAGGGAGGACCCGCGCTTCTCATCCCTTTCGACCATGGACATAGGTGATCTCTCCCAGCTCGACTTGGCTGAGGACATCGATTACAGCCTCCTGCAGCTCTACGTGGAGCGGCTGCGCAACATAGATGAGGCCTTGAGAAGGCTTGAAGAGGGGACCTACGGCTACTGTGAGGAGTGTGGCAAGGCCATCGGATTGAAGAGGCTAAAGGTCCTCCCCTTCACCAGATACTGCGTCAAGTGTCAGGAGAAGTTGGAGAAGATGGGGCAGCCCAGCAAACTGAGGATGATGCGAAGGCTGGAGGACTTCGAGAGGGAGGAAGAGGAGGAAGAGTTATGACTTTCCTTGACAAGGGGGGGAGGGGTGATTATCTTTTTCGGCGGAAAAATTCCATCCTTCACATACGACAACCTTAAAAATCCTTATAGGAAAGGAGGGAAGGGTGATGAAGGTTACGCCTTTACAGGACAGGGTCTTGATCGAGCGCATCGAACCCAGCGAGGAGAAGTCCCCCGGAGGAATCATCATCCCTGACACCGCCAAAGAGAAGCCCATGGAAGGCAAGGTAGTAGCGGTGGGCAAGGGCAGGATCAAAGACGATGGAACGGTGATACCGTTGGAGGTGAAGGCGGGCGATAGGGTGATCTTCAGCAAGTATGCGGGCACGGAGATAAAGATCGATGGCAAGGAGTACCTCATCATGCGCGAAGACGACATCCTCGGCATCGTCGTTGAAGACTAAAACCAATTTGAGGAAGGAGGGAGAAAGATGGCGGCGAAGGAGATAAAGTTCGACGTAGAAGCAAGGGAGAAGATCCTCAAGGGTGTGGATACCCTTGCCAATGCTGTGAAGGTCACCCTCGGTCCGCGGGGCAGGAACGTCATCTTGGAGAAGAGTTGGGGTTCCCCCACTGTGACCAAGGACGGGGTGACCGTGGCCAAGGAGATAGAGCTGGAGGATAAGTTCGAGAACATGGGAGCCCAGATGGTCAAGGAGGTGGCCTCCAAGACCTCCGACGTGGCCGGTGATGGTACCACTACGGCTACGGTGCTGGCCCAGGCCATCTACCGCGAGGGCGTCAAGGTGGTGGCCGCAGGGGCCAACCCCATGGACGTGAAGCGGGGTATCGACAAGGCGGTGGATGCTGCGGTGGAGGAGCTGAAGAAGATGTCCAAACCCACCAAGGACCAGAAGGAGATCGCCCAGGTGGGGACCATCTCGGCCAACAACGACCCGAGCATCGGCGAGATCATCGCCGAGGCCATGGCCAAGGTCGGCAAAGAGGGGGTCATTACCGTAGAGGAGGCCAAGGGGATGGAGACCACCTTGGAGGTGGTCGAGGGCATGCAGTTCGACAGGGGTTATCTATCCCCCTACTTCGTCACCGACCCCGAGAAGATGGTCTGCGAGCTCGAGGATTGCTACATCCTCTGTCACGAGAAGAAGATCAGCAGCATGAAAGACCTGCTGCCGGTACTCGAACAGGTGGCCCGTGCCGGCAAGCCCATCCTGATCATCGCTGAGGACGTGGAGGGCGAAGCCCTGGCGACGCTGGTGGTCAACAAGATCCGGGGCACCTTGAAGTGCGCCGCGGTGAAGGCCCCTGGTTTTGGCGAGCGGCGCAAGGCCATGCTCGAGGACATCGCCATCCTCAGCGGCGGGAAGTTCATATCCGAGGACCTCGGCATCAAGCTGGAGAACGTGAGCCTGGATGACCTCGGCATGGCCAAGAAGGTGATCATCGACAAGGACACCACCACCATCGTGGAGGGCGCCGGCAGCAAGGACGCCATCGAGGGCCGGGTGAAGCAGATCCGGACCCAGATCGAGGAGACCACCTCCGACTACGACCGTGAGAAGCTCCAGGAGCGGCTGGCGAAGCTCGTAGGCGGTGTGGCGGTGATCCGCGTAGGGGCCGCCACCGAGACGGAGATGAAGGAGAAGAAGGCCAGGGTGGAGGACGCCCTGAACGCCACCAGGGCCGCCGTGGAGGAGGGGATCGTGCCCGGTGGCGGTGTGGCGCTGCTGAGGTGTGCCAAGGCCCTGGACGACCTCAAGCTCGAGGGCGACCAGGCCATCGGGGCCGATATCGTGAAGAAGGCCCTGGAGGAGCCGCTCAGGCAGATCGCCGAGAACGCCGGCAAAGAGGGTGCGGTGGTGGTGGAGAAGGTGAAGGATTCGGACAACCCCAACTTCGGCTTCGATGCGGCCAAGGAGGAGTTCACCGACATGATGGAGGCCGGGATCATCGACCCCACCAAGGTGGTGAGGTTCGCGCTGCAGAACGCTGCCAGTGTCGCCTCCTTGCTGATAACCACTGAGGCCCTGGTCGCTGAGAAGCCGAAGAAGGAGAAGGCGGCTGCCCCTGGTGCTCCCGGGATGGAGGAGTTCTAAGGGGCCAGAGCCTTGGGCCTAAAAGGCCGTCCCCGGAGGGACGGCCTTTTTATTTTGGTTGACTTCATGGGGTTTTTCGGTATCATAGCGATCCTTCTATGGACGGAAGGGTCCTGGTTGCATACTGGAGGCTCATCCGCCCGCCCTTTCATCTGGTGGGCCTCCTGCCCTTCTGTGTAGGGACGCTCCTGGCCCTGCAGGAGGGAGGCTTCCGGGGGGTCCCCTTTCTGCTGGGGCTTGTGGCCGTCTTTCTCATCATGCTCGCCACCTATCTCTCTGGAGAGTACTTCGACTACGAAGGGGATAGCCTCAGCGCCCGCATGGAGCGGAACCGCTTCTCCGGCGGCACCCAGGTGTTGCAGCAGGGCTTGGTCTCCCGGAGGTTGCCCTTAATTGTGGGGGTGCTGAGCGCGGTGATTGCAGGCCTGTTGGGCGTCGTCCTCTCCTTTCCCCTCGGTTATGGCTGGGGGCTCCTGGCCTTGGGGTCCATTGGCCTCCTGGCGGGGGTCTTTTACTCAAGTCCACCCTTCCGATGGGCCTATCGGGGGGTGGGGGAGGTGTTGATCGGCTTCTGCTACGGATGGCTCCCTGTGGCGGTGGGCTTC
>QMLK01000056.1 GCA_003646705.1 Deltaproteobacteria bacterium
AGGACCAAGGCCGAAGGCCAAGCAACATCTGAAGATCGGGCCCTTCGGTGAAGGAGGCTTGAAAAAAACTTTCAAAGGGGGAAAACTCTCTTAGGGTCGAGCCCAATCGAAGGATGGAAGAGGACCGCATAAAACGGTCGCTCAGGGCCTATTTGAGGCATCTCGACCTCCTCGGGGTCAAGGGGGTGCCCTTCTCCCAAGCCCCCACAGAGCTCGATCCCGAGGAGGAGCTGAAGAGGCTGAGGGAGGAGGTGGCGCGCTGCAAGGCCTGTCCCCTCCACAGGACGCGGAAGAACCCCGTCCTCGGCGAGGGCGATCCGCGGGCCGTTCTCGTTTTCGTCGGGGAGGCCCCTGGGGGTGAAGAGGACTTGCAGGGCCGCCCCTTCGTGGGCAGGGCCGGGGACCTCCTGACCAGGATCATCGAGGCCATGGGGCTTCGAAGGGAGGAGGTCTACATCACCAACATCCTCAAATGCCGCCCTCCGGGCAACCGCAACCCACGGCCCGAGGAGATAAAGGCCTGCCTCCCCTTCCTCTTCAGGCAACTGGAGGTCATCCGCCCCAAGATGATATGCGCCCTCGGGACCTTCGCCGCCCAAACCCTATTGGGCACCAAGGAGAAGATCTCGGGCCTCCGCGGCCGCTTCCATCAGTGGCGGGGGATCAAGTTGATGCCGACCTACCACCCCGCCTTCCTCCTCCGCAACCCTCAGTACAAACGGGACGTCTGGGAAGACGTCAAGATGATGATGGCCGAGTACCAAGGGATCAAAGGCCGAGGGCCTGCATGAGCTCCTCGACGGACAGAATCACGGCAAAGCCGTAGGCGAGGTTCTTGAGGGATGCCAAGTGCAGCTCGGGGTCAGCAGTGGCGGTGGCATCGTGGAGGAAGAAGACCCTGAAGTCCCGCATGAAGGCGTCCCGGGCCGTGGTCTCACAGCAGAGGTTGGTCATCACCCCGGAGATCACCAGATCCTGCACCCCCTTGGCCCTGAGGTAGTCCTCCAGTTCTGTGGCGAAGAAGGCGCTGTAGCGCCTCTTCTTGATCACCTTCTCCCCCTCCCGAGGGGCCACCTCCTCCATGAAACGGTGGTCAAAGGTCCCCTCCTGGATCACCTCCCCCCACCAGCGGGCGAGCATCCCTCCATCCCTCCGTGGGTCCTTGTGGCCGTGGGCGGTGAAGACCACCGGGAGCTGGGCCCTTCGGAAGGCCCCGAGCAGGTCCCTAACCCGCTCGACGATCCCCCCTGCCAGAGGACGGAAGTACTCCTGCATGTCGATCACCAGCAACGCGACCCGCTCCCGCTCGGGGAGCCAGCGATGGGTGACGAAGGGGGCGATCTCTGGGGGGTAGCCCGCCTTACCTCTGGCCGCCATCTCCCTTGTGACGGGGGATCGGGAGGTACTCCACCGTGGGTTGCCGTCTGACCGGCTGGGGGTAGAGGCTCATAAGCTGGTAGATCTCCTGGGGTATGTCCGCCGAGACCCTGAGCCCCAGCCTCTTCGCCTCCTCGAAGGTGATGGGATAATCGTGGGTCCAGGTCCCCTCTGACAGCAGCCTGGCCAACTCCTCCACCTTCTCCGGGGGGTATTTCCCCTCGAGCAGCTCCTTCACGCTCTCTCGAACCTGGGCGATGGCCTTGGCCCCCACATCCGCAAGGACCAGGGTACGATCGTCCACTTCGCTGATGGGCTTCTCCTTGACCACCTTCACCAAGGAGGCCGCGGGGAACTCCCCCAACTGCGGGTCCACGGGACCGAGCACAGCGTGCTCGCTCATCACGATCTCGTCAGCGGCCAGGGCGATGAGCGTCCCCCCCGACATGGCGTGGTGCGGCACGAAGACCGTGACCTTGCCGGGGTGCTTCTTCACCGCCCTGGCTATCTGCAAGGCCGCCAACACCAGCCCCCCCGGGGTGTGCAGGATCAGGTCTATGGGGACCTCGGGGTCGGTCATGTGGATGGCCCTGAGGACCTCCTCGGCGTCGTGGATGTCGATGTAGCGGAAGATGGGGAAGCCCAGGAGGCTCATGGTCTCCTGGCGGTGCACCATCAGGATGACCCGAGAACCCCTCTGGCGCTCTATCTTGGCGATCAGGCGTTGTCTGAGGGCCTCGAGCATCTTCTGACGGATGATGGGCTGAAGCGCACTGATCATGAAGAAGACCCAAAAGAGGTCAAAGATGGTCATGCCCCCCTCCTTTTAGAAGAAGTTACGGCAGAAATACTCATCGGCGTAAAAAGGGCGATAGCTTCGCCTCCTCTTCCTGAAGAGCGGCAGGACAAAGATGCCGAAGAGGAAGCCGCCCACGTGGGCCCACCACGCTATCCCCCCGGCCCCGGCGGGCAACATCAGGCTGAAGACCCCCGAGAAGAGCTGGCTCAGAAACCAAAGCCCGAGGTAGAAGACAGCGGGTATCTCGATGAAATACGGGATGAAGAAGATGGGCACAAGGGTGATCACCCGAGCTGTGGGGAACATGACGAAGTAAGCCCCCATCACCCCTGCAATGGCCCCAGAGGCCCCGATGGTGGGAAGGGTGGAGCCGGGGTTGAAGAAGAAGTGGAGGAAGCCGGCGGCCAAACCGCACAACAGATAGAAGACCAAGAAGCGGAAATGGCCCATGCAGTCCTCCACGTTGTCCCCAAAGAGCCAAAGGGTCCACATGTTGCTGATGAAATGCCACCACCCCCCGTGGAGGAAGATGGAGGTCAAGAAGGGAAGGGGATCTACAGGGGAGAGCCCTCGACTCAAGGCCCAAAGCGGATCGGTGTATCGGGCGGGCACCATCCCATAGTGCATGAGCAGGCGCTGCAAGGCCTCAGGGGGGAGGGAGGTCTCCAGCAGGAAGACGACGCCGTTTATGAGGATGAAGAGCCACGTTACAAAGGGGCTCTCCCTGTGGGGTATGTTATCCTTGATGGGGAACATCTGGGAAATGCTAACTTAGGCAAAAAGAGCCGTCAAGGGATGCAAGGGCCTCCACCGCCCCTTGCAGGAGACCACTCCCACCCTGCCCCTTAAGGCATGGCGAGGCTCACACCGGCCTCCCTGGCATCGACCTGTCAAGGAGTGGGCCAATCTTGACCTCTATTGCTTTCAGATCCTCTCGAAGGCCCTTTGTAGATCTCCTATGAGGTCTTCCGCGTTTTTGATGCCCACCGAGACCCTTATCAAATTTTCCTCAATCCCCAGGCGTTTTCTCTCTTCAGGAGGCAAATAGTCGTGGCTCATCTTTGCGGGTATGCTGATAAGGGATTCCACACCGCCCAGACTTGTGGCGAGCAGAAAAAGCTCAAGGCTTTCAACGAACCGCTGGGCCTCCCGAGCCCCTCCCCTTATCTCAAAGGAAAGCATACCGCCGAAGTCCCTCATCTGCCTCTTCGCCAGTTCATGCTGGGGGTGGCTCTTCAGGCCCGGATAGTAGACCTTTGCTACCTTCGGATGGCTCTCCAAAAAGTCCGCAATTTTCAACGCATTTTCTTGATGCTGCCTCATCCTCACCGCTAGGGTCTTAAGCCCGCGAAGCGTCAGGTAACTGTCAAAGGGAGAGAGTACCCCACCAGTAGACTTCCGAATGAAGGACAGCTCTTCGTAAAGATCGTCATCCGAAAGTACTACTGCTCCTCCCAGGCAATCACTGTGTCCATTTATGTATTTGGTCGTACTGTGAACTACTATATCCACCCCAAATTCGAGGGGATTCTGGAAATAGGGAGTAGCAAAGGTATTATCAACTACTACCTTGATATTGTGTTTATGCGCTTCCCTTGCTATGGCTTCCAGATCACAAAGTTTGAGCAAAGGATTTGTGGGGCTTTCCAACCAAATCAAAGTAGTTTTGGGAGTAAAGGATTCGACCACCTCTTCCACCTTTGTGGCATCAACGTAGGAAATTTCAATGCTGTATTTTTTCTTAAACAGGTCGAGAACCCTCTTCGTACCCCCATATAGGTCTTCGAAGGCTATCAAATGACCCCCGGGCCTGATCAAGGCCACCAAAACGGCAGTCTCGGCTGACATGCCCGAGGAAAAAGCAAGGGCGTATTTTGCCCCTTCGAGGGCGGCCAATTTCTTTTCGAGGACATCCCGGGTGGGATTGGCAATTCGGGAGTATCTGTAGCCCTTGGGGAACTCATCCAGTCGTTCTCGGGCGAAAGTCGAACTCAGATGGATAGGCGCGACCACATCCCCCGTCCCTTCAAAAAAATCCGGCTCCTCTCCTAAGTGAATGGCCAGGGTTTCAAAATGATAACTATCCATCATCGACCCTCCTGAGATCACCTATATCTCGCGTAATTCTCCTCGAGGTCCCCCCAGAAATCGATGGGCAACTCCCCTACCTCCACCCCTTCCCCCTTCAACCTTATGGTTATCCACTTATGCCACTCAGGGGGGTCCATCTCGGGATGGTCCAGCCTCTTGAAGTGGAGGAACTCGCTGCTGGCCCTCCTCGCCAGCGATGCGTGGAGGATCATCTCGCTGCAAGTGAGGATGCTCAACACCTCAAGGGTGCGCATCAATTGGTGGGGCTTCTCAGCGCAAACCCCCTGGGCCTCCCTTTCCTCGATCTCCTCGAGCCACCTCAACCCGATCTTCAGCAGCTCCTCGTTCTTCAGTTCCCCGCAGTAGTTCTGCATGGCGCGACAGATCCCCGCGTTAAGCTCCTTCCAGTCCATGCCCTCCCTTCTCTTCAGGGGACCGTAAACGCGCTCCCTCTCGGCCTCCACCTGATCCCATGAAAGCGATCCACCATCGACCCCGACCGCATACTCTGCCGCCCTTCTGCCCGCATACCTCCCCGTGGTGGCCGCGTAGCTGTGGTCCTGAGCGCCGAAGAGGAGATCCCCAGCCCCGTAAAGGCCTTCAAGGCTCGACCTCAACTCCCAGTCGACCAGGAGCCCCCCGGCCACCCCTATCTCACCGAAGGTCCTCTCCTGGGGCAGCACCGGTTCCCTCATCATGGACCCCCTCAGGAACTCGTAGCTCTGCAGGAGGTCCCTCTCGGGATCGAAGCCTACCTCCGTGTAGAGCTGAAGGATCGGCACCCTGGTCTTTCCCTCCTCGCCCACCATCAGGCCCCAGATGGCCTTCCTCTCGTACTCGGGCATGGAGGGAAGATCGGCATACAGCGGCAACGTGAACTCCCCCCTCTCTATCCGCTCCTGCAGATCGGGTATGAGCCTCGGCCCCATGTATTCGTAAAGCCCGGGATGGGGCTGAGAGCTGGCACCGCCCCCCATGAGGAAGAACCTCTGTCCCGGGGCCAGGCGATACCGCTGGGAGACATCGCTCAGGACCCTGCCGTCGCGATCCACCCATGGAACCTCCCTGCCCTCGGCATCGACGATGGTGCAAGCGTACCAGGTGTTATAGGGATTCCCCGTCCCGTAAGGGGGAAAGGCGTAACCGCTGGCGAAGGCCGAGGGGATGGTCTTCTCCATCATGGTGAAGGCCGCTCCCGCTCGCCACACCATGGCGTGGCCGTCGCCCACGTTGGTCGGGGGCCTGAAGGTCGAGATCCCCCGCAGTTCGGAGGAGAAGGTCCAGTTTCGTTGAGGCCGAGAGGTGCAGAGGACCACCGCCCTCGCCTTGAAGACGCAGAACTCCCCCGTGCGTACGTTTATCCCCATGGCCCCTATGACCCTGCCGCCTTGTTCGCCCTTGTGGGTCAAGAGGGCCGTGGCCATGACCCTGTCGTAGATCTCCACCCCCAACCGCTTGCACTCCTTGTAAAGCGCCGGCTTGAAGGTGGTCCCCCATACCCGAATCACGAAGCGGTTTTCGTAATCGTAAGCGAAGAGGAGCTTCGTCTTCTCGTCCCTGAACTCAGCCCCCTTGAACTCATCTGCTGTATCCCTGACCTTGCCCCCCATCCCCTCCAGCTCCAAGAGGGTCTCATAGGCGGAGGCACACTGGATGTAGGTGGAGATACCGCTTCTGTAACCCCCCGTGGTTGTCGATGAGGGCCTGGGCCAGCTCCTTCGGGGCGACCTTGGAGCAGGGGTTGTCCGCCGCCCACTGCCAGTGGTCACATCCAGCGCCCCCCGCTCCACTCCTCATCGTCGCCCCCTTCTCAACTATGGCTACCTTAGCACCCTTCCTGGCTGCAGTTATGGCCGCCCAACATCCTGCTATCCCGCCACCCAAGACCAATACGTCCGTCTCTACGACCCTTGTCTCTCGATAACAAAGGGGATAAGGCCACTGCATGGCTTCCTTCCAATACATATTTGCCTCCAGATGCGTTTAATCCTTAGCTTCTCTTATTAGACCCTTTTTCTTGTGAATTTGAATAAGGATCAGGAAGGCGAGTAATGAGAGACCTCTTATGAAAAGAAGCTGCTTATTTAAGATGAAAAAGCAAAATAACGATATGCCGCTCATGAGGGCTATAAATCTTTCAAAGAAGTCGCATTTAGAGCTAAAAAAACCGACGAAGCTTATTTCAAAAGCCAGCAGACAACTAACACTGGCTACAATGGCCATCATTGCAGAAGACAGCTCCTGCCGCTGGAAGAGCAATACAGGGG
>QMLK01000057.1 GCA_003646705.1 Deltaproteobacteria bacterium
TGACCAGGATGTGGTGGATAAGGGCCTTGAGCAAGGCACTCTCGGGGCAGAAACAGCCCCCCCCGGCCTTGGGGACAGCCCCGAGGATGAGGAGCTTTACGCCATTTCGTGTGACGCTGAAGGCATCGGGGATGTCGTCCACCTTGGGGTTGAGCTTGAAGACTGCGCCGAAGAAGCCCTTGCTGGCCCCCGTCCTCTCCTCGACCAGCGAGCTCATCTGGGCCAAGGGGACGACCCCCTCCAGGGCCTCAGGGGGGAAACCGAGGGCGGAGGCGAGGTTGGAGTCGGGGTCGGCATCGATGGCCAAGACCTTGTAGCCCTCTTGGGCGAGGTGGCGGGCCATAACCCCTGCCAAGGTCGTCTTGCCCACGCCGCCCTTGCCCGCAATGGCTACCTTCATCTCACCTCCCAAAAAATTGCTAAAATTCTTGAAAAACTTAGCATTTTCCTCCTCCTGTGTCAATTCAGGCCCCTCAGAGGGGAAGGCTCCGCCAAGGCGTTGAAAAAAGGCTCCGGCCATGAAATATAGGAAAGGGATGGCTGTGATAGATTCCCACACCCATTGGGGTCCCTCGGCGGTCCTCGGCCTCCAGGTGAGCACCGAGGAGCTCCTCCTGCAGGCCAAGGAGGCAAGGGTGGAGAGGGTCGTGATCTTCCCCTTCCCTTCCACCGCCCTACAGGACGAGGGGGTCAACGAGGAAATACTTCAGGTGTCGAAGCGGCACCCCCTCTTCATCCCCTATTACTACATCCCAGAGGACCTCAAGCCCATCCCGAGGGGGAAGGGGTTCCTCGGAGGGAAGTGGCATTGGGTAAGGGGGGTCCAGGATTGTAGCTCCAACTACCGGGTCCTGGAGGACCCTCGCCTCGGGCCCTTCATAGAGGAGATGGAGGATATAGGTCTGCCCCTGGTCTTCGAAGAGGAACTGGCCTTCACCCAGGCCTTCGTCGCCAAGACCCGCCACCTAAGGGTCATCATCCCCCACATGGGCTTGCTCGGGGGGAGACCTGAGGAGTTCCTCGAGGCCTTTGCGAAACGGGAAAACGTCTACTTCGACACCTCCCTGGCCAGCCCCTCCACCATAGAGAGGTTCGTCAAAAGGATCGGCCCTCACAGGGTCATCTTCGGCTCCGATGTACCCTTCGGGAGGATGAAGACAGAGGTGGAGAAGGTCCTCAGGCTGCCGATAAGGGACGAGGATAAGGAAGCGATCCTCGGCGGCAACTTAAGGAGGATCCTCGACCTTTAGGAACTCCCTCCTCACCAACTCCACCTCATCGGCCTTGTCCTTCACCTCCCCTTGAAGGTGGGCCTCCAAAAGCCGCTTGAAGACCTTCTGGTAGAGGGGTCCGGGGGGCAATCCCAGCTCCTGCAATTCCCTCCCCGTGAGGGCGACCTTGGTCTTGCGCCATTGGGAGATGAATTGGGAGAGGAGCTTACGGCGCCCTCTGTCCTCGGCCGAGGCCAGGATGAAGAGCAACACCTCCGTACCGAAGGGCTCCAGGGTCCAATAGATCTCGACGGCCGATGTCCCCTCCTTCAGACGGGACAGAGCCTTCAAGGCCCGCCTGCGATCGTCCAAGAGTTTCCGCCTGAAGCGCCCTGTGAGGGAGAGGCGATCGGCCATCTCAACCCGTTCCCGTTCCTTGAGACCCTCCAGAAGCCCGTACATATAGACCAGGGCCCTGTCGTAGCCCCCCTCCAAGAAGAGCAGGTCGTACCAGTTCAAGACCTCATGGGTCCTCTTCAGGAGCTGTTTGGTCCGGCCCCCTAAGGTGAGCCTGGGGTGGAGGACCTTGAGGAGTCCCAGTTCCTCCATACGCTCCAGGATCGGCAGGGGATTCTCCTCCTGTAGAATCAGGCGCAGCTCAGCGAAGAGCCGCGCGCCGCTTAAGCGGTCCACGAAGCCGGAGGCGATGGCGTTCCGCATCAGGCTTTCGGTCTGCCGCCCCATCTGAAAGCCGAAGCGAGCCTCGAACCTGAGGGCCCGGAAGATCCTGGAGGGGTCCTCCACGAAACTCAGGCTGTGCAACACCCTTATCACCCCCTCCTTGAGGTCCCGTTGGGCTCCGAAGAAGTCGACCAGCTCTCCAAAGGATGAAGGGTTCAGATCTACAGCCAGGGTGTTGATGGTGAAGTCGCGGCGGAGCAGGTCCATCTTGAGGGAGCTGTGCTCCACCGCCGGAGGGGCTGCTGGCTGGGGGTAATACTCCATGCGAGCTGTGGCCACGTCTATCCGATAGCCGCTGGGGAAGAGGAGGGTGGCGGTCCCCATCCTCTTGTGGATCTTGACCTTGATGGAGAATAGCTGGGAGAAGACCTGGGCGAAGCGCACCCCATCGCCCTCCACCACCACGTCCACGTCGAGGTTCTCCCTGCCGAGCAAAAGATCCCTCACGAACCCCCCCACGGCGTAGACCCTGTAGCCCAGCTCATCCCCCACCCTGCCCAGCTCTCGCAGCAGTTCCAGGATCCTCCCCGGCAATCGCTCCTCGAGCAGCCTGAGGACGTTTCTCCTCTTGGGACGCTCAGGACCGCGGTGGGGGGAGGGGAAGAAGTCGTAGAGGGCCCTCAAGAGATCGGTCCTGGTGATGCCCCCCAGGAGCCTCCTCCCTTCGATCACGGGCAACAGCCGCTGGTCTCCCACCACAATGTGCTCGTAGACCTCCCATAGAGAGGCCTCGGGCGATACGGAGGCGATCTCCGAAGTCATGTATTCTCCCACTGGGCGGTCTGCCAAGCCATGGATCACCCCCCGTTCGGCCACCTCCTTGGAGATCAAGCCCACCACCTCCTCCCCCTTCATCACCGGCAGCACGCCGAGGCCGTACTTGCGCATCACCTCGTGGGCCTCACCGAGGGTAGCCTCTGCTTCGATGGTCCTCAAGGGGGAGGTCATGATCTCCTTAGCGCAGACCCGTGGCCTGACGACCTTGGAGAGGAGCTTCAGCAACCTCTCCTTGGCCTCCGGGGTGGTCATCCCCCGGAGGGTGGCTGAGGCCGCCGTGGGGTGCCCCCCGCCGCCAAACTCCAGGGCCACCTTGGCCACGTCCACCTCCTCCGCCCGGGACCTGGCGATGAGGTATACCTTGTCCTCCATCATTAGGAGGGCGAAGAGGGCTTCCGGGTTCTCCATATCCATCATCTTGTGGACCAAGAGGGCCGCCTCCGCTATGTACCTCTCGGAGGCGGCGGTGGTGACGATGACCTGGACGCCGTGGAAGTTGTAGGTCTCGGCGTTCTCGATCATCTGATTGAGCAAAAAGACCTGCTCCGAGGTCATCTCCCTGGTCATCATCTCGGAGACGATCCTGAGATCGGCTCCGCAGGAGAGGAGATATCCGGCTTCCTGGAAGTCCGCTTCGGTGGTGGAGGGGTAGGTGAAGGAGCCGGTGTCCTCGTAGATGCCGAGCATCATGACCGTAGCCTCCTCGGGGGTTATCTCGATCCCCCGCTCCCTGAGCAGCCGCGTCATTATCGTGGTGTTGGCACCCCTCTCTTCGACTACCTCGAGGTGGCCGTGGAAGTCATCGGGGGAGGGGGGGTGATGGTCGTAGATGTGGATCTCCACCTCAGGCCTCTGCAGCAGATGGACGAACTTCCCTATGCGGGAGCGCTGCCTGGTGTCCACCACGATGAGCCGCCTCACCTCCCCAAGGTCCACGTCCTTCAAACGTTCGCTCTCCAGGATGTAGAGGGTCGAACGTACGAGGAAGTCCCTCAGGCTCTTCTCCTGAGCCCCGGGGAAGACCAATTTCGCCTCCGGATATAGTTTTTTGGCCGCGATCATGGAGCCCAGAGAGTCAAAATCGGCGTTGAGGTGGGTGACGATGACCTCCATGATTCAGCAAGTTAATGGATGAAGGAGGAGTTGTAAAGCGTGGCCTATTCTCCCCCCTTGTGATAAAATCTTGGTGTAAAAAGGCCCAAGGGAGGGTGAAAGAGCGCAAGAATGAGGAGGTGGCTCAAAAGGGCCCTTAAGGGCTTTCTGATCTTGGTACTGCTCTGTGTGCTTGGGGCTGCAGGGGCCTTCCTCTACTTCCATTACACCCTCCCCCCCATGACCCACATCTCCGACTACACTCCCCCCCTGATGACCCGCGTCTTTTCGGCTGATGGAGAGGTCATCGGCGAGTTCTACTTAGAACGCCGCCTCATCGTCCCCAACGAGAAGATCCCTCGATTGTTGCGTCAGGCCTTCGTAGCCGCTGAGGACGCCGACTTCTACCGCCATAAGGGCATCTCCTATCTGGGGATCCTGAGGGCCATCGTGAAGAACCTCGAGGCCGGCAGGATAGTCCAAGGGGGCAGCACCATCACCCAGCAGGTGGTGCGGTCGCTGTTGCTCACCCGTCAGAGGACCTTGAGCCGCAAGATCAAAGAGCTCATCTTGGCCCACCGGATAGAGAGACACCTTAGCAAGGACGAGATCCTCTACATCTACCTGAACCAGATATACCTCGGCCATGGGAACTACGGCGTAGGGGCAGCCGCTGAGGACTACTTCGGCAAATCGGTGGAGGACCTGAACTTGGCGGAGATGGCCCTGTTGGCAGGTTTGCCTCGGGCTCCGGAGTTTTATTCCCCGCTGAGGAACTTCGAGCGCGCCAAGAGGCGTCAAGCCTACGTCCTCAAGAGGATGGTGGAGGAGGGGTACATCACCGAGGAGGAGGCCGAGGAAGCCTACATGACCCCCCTCCACATAAGGCGCAGGGACAACCGTTTCCTGGAGGTAGCCCCTTACTTCGTGGAGTATGTACGTCAGTACCTGATAGACCGTTACGGGGAAGACGCGGTCTACACGGGGGGGCTCCAGGTGTATACCTCCCTTGACACCAGGATGCAGAAGGTCGCCCAAGAGGCGGTGAGAAAGGGGCTCTTGGCCCTCGACCGCCGTCAGGGCTTCCGCGGTCCCGAGAAGATCCTGGCCCCTGAAGAGATCGTCCCCTTCTGTGAGGAGACGGCCGAAAGGCTGAAGGACGGCCTGGAGGAAGGTAAGGTCTACTTCGGGGTGGTGGTCGGGGCCTCCGAGGACCGAAGGGAGGTGCTGGTGAGGATCGGGGATTATGAGGGCTACATCCCCTTCGATACCCTCAAATGGATAGATCAGGGCCAACCGGAGAAGGCCCTCAAGGAGGGTTACGTCATCAGGGTGAAGGTGAAGGAGCTCACCTCGAGGGGTCCCCATCTGGAGTTGGTCCAGGAACCGGAGGTGGAGGGTGCCCTCCTGGCCATGGAGTTGCCCACCGGTTACGTAAGGGCGTTGGTGGGGGGATGGGACTTCTTGAGGAGCCAGTACAACAGGGCCATACAAGCGAGGAGACAAGTGGGCTCGGCCTTCAAGCCCATCGTCTATGCAGCGGCCCTTGAGAAGGGCTTCACCCCGGCCACCATAGTGCTGGATGCGCCGGTGATCTACGAGGAGACCGAGGAGAGCGAGGCCTGGAAACCCAGGAACTACAGGGAGCGCTTTTACGGCCCCACGAGGTTGAGGATGGCCTTGGCCCGCAGTCAAAAC
Organism: Deltaproteobacteria bacterium; assembly: GCA_003646705.1. Classification (GTDB taxonomy): domain Bacteria; phylum Desulfobacterota; class B13-G15; order B13-G15; family B13-G15; genus B13-G15. Next base: position 5,520 of record QMLK01000057.1, read on the forward strand.
GTGGCCACCGTCAGGGTGGCCAGGCGGATCGGAGTCCCTTACATCATGCGTTTCGCCAGGCGCCTCGGCATTACCTCCCCCTTGAACCCCGATCTGTCCATGGCCCTCGGCTCTTCGGCCCTGAGCCTTTTGGAGTTGGTCAGGGCCTACGCGGTCTTCGCCACCAGGGGCCATCTGATAGAGCCCATCTTCATCACCAAGGTCCTGGACAGGGACGGCCATGTCCTCGAGGAACATCGTCCTCTGCCCCTGGAGGCGGACCTGCGCTCCTCGGGCTCTGAGCTGCAGGAGGGACGTTATTACCCCCAAGTAATATCCGAGGAGACCGCCTATCTGATGACCAGCATGCTCCAATCGGTGATAAAGGAGGGGACCGGCTGGAGGGCCAAGGCCCTGGGCCGTCCTTGTGCCGGGAAGACCGGTACCACCGACGATTATACCGATGCATGGTTCATCGGCTACACCCCTCAGCTCATCACCGGGGTCTGGGTCGGCTTCGACGAGCCCCGCAGCCTCGGCGAACACGAGACTGGCTCCCGGGCCGCATGTCCCATCTGGGTGGACTTCATGAAGGAGGTGTTGAAGGATAAGCCGGTGGAGGACTTCCCGGTGCCTGAAGGGATCGTCTTCGTGAGGATCGATCCCAAGACCGGGCTCCTGGCACGCCCCGGTGAGCCCGGTCTCTTCGAGTGCTTCCGCTCAGGGACCGAGCCCCACCGCTACAGCGAGGAGAGCCCTTCCGAGGTGCTCTTCCAAGGGGAGTAGAGAGATGGCGCGCATCCTTAGACTCGGCCTTGCCCAGATCAACCCGGTGGTAGGGGACCTCTCTGGGAACGTCCAGAAGGTCCTGTCCTTCGCCAAAGAGGCGGAGAAGATGGGGGTCGACCTCCTCTGTTTCCCGGAGATGGCCATAACCGGCTACCCCCCTGAGGACCTCTTACTCAAGCCTTCCTTCGTACGCGATAACCTCAAGGCCCTGCAGGAGGTGGTGGACTTCACCA
>QMLK01000058.1 GCA_003646705.1 Deltaproteobacteria bacterium
AGCAGATGAGAGAGCTCTCGCTCCTCGAGCCGCACGTCCCCCTCCTGCAGGATGTGGTAGCGCGGAAGCCTCCTGGAGGCCACGGCCACCTTAGCCCATGCCTTCACCTCCGCCTCCACCAAGGCCCTCCGCTGGTGCCCTTGGCACCGGAAGAGGATCGCCAAGGACACCTTACCGAGGGGCCTCCCCGAGCGCTCCAGCACCAAGTAATCCCAAGGACCTCTGGGCAAGACCACGTTCCCCCTCACCCGTAGGTTCAGGATCTCCACCCTGTCGGCGAAGGGGAGCCTCCCTCGGAGGTAACGGGAGGCGATCTCAGCCACCTTGGCAGCCGGGATCCGCTGGGAAGCCCTCGACACCTTCACCCTCAGGGGGCAGTGGAGCTCCACGCCTTCAAGGCGTGCCTCTATCTGGGCCCTCCTGATGAAGCGATGGCTGCCTGGAAGGGGTGCCCTCCCCAGGGAGATCCCCTTGAGCTCGAGGACCTGCCCTGGGTCATCGCCCTGGATATGGGCGATCTCCCCCAGGGTGATCCAGTCCTTGGTCACCACCACCTCCGCCGGGATGCTGACCACGGCCTTGCCCCAGGCGATCCCGGCGAAGAAGAGCACCGATAAGGCTGCAGCAAAACCCTTCATCCCTTACCTCTTCAGGTTTGCAGCGGTCTGGAGCATGTCGTCAGCGGACTGGATCACCTTGCCGTTGATCTCATAGGCCCTCTGGGCCATGATCATCTCCACCAACTCGGTCACGAGGTCCACGTTGGACATCTCCAAGAAACCCTGGGCGATGGTCCCCAAGCCGTCCTCCCCTGGGTTCCCCGTGGTGGGGTCCCCGGAGGCTGCCGTGGGCAGGAAGAGGTTCTTCCCTATGGCCTTGAGCCCTGCGGGGTTGACGAAGTCGGCCAGTTCGAGCCTGCCCACCTCCTGGGCCGAGACCTGCCCAGGGACGGTGACGCTGACCGTGCCGTCGCTCGAGATGGTTATGGAGGTGGCCTCAGGCGGTATGACGATCTCGGGGTCCACGGGGTAACCGTCCGAGGTCACAAGCCTTCCCTCGCTGTCGAGCTTGAAGGCCCCGGAGCGGGTGTAGGCCACCGTGCCGTCGGGCATCGTCACCTTGAAGAAGCCCTTCCCTTCGATGGCCAGATCCAAGGGGTTCTGCGTCTGGTGGTAGTCCCCCTGGAGGAAGAGCTTCTGGACCGCTGCAGGCCTCACCCCGAGGCCTATATCCATCCCGGTGGGGATCTGGTTACCACCGGCGGAGGTGGCTCCTGCGGCCTTGAGGCTCTGGTAGATCAGGTCCTCGAAGTCGATCCGGGAAGCCTTGAAGCCCGGGGTGTTGATGTTGGCCAAGTTGTTGGAGATGACGTTTATCCTCAACTCCTGGCCCTTCATGCCGGTGGCGGCTATCCACAGGGCTTGCATCCTTCACCTCCTCATACCCTCATTATCTCCTCCAAGGCCCCTCTTGCTATGTCGTCGACGGTATGAAGGGCCCTCTGGTAGGCCTCGAAGATCCTCGAGACCTCGATCAGCTTCACCATCTCGAGGACTGGACTGACGTTGGACCCCTCCAAGAACCCCTGCTTCACTTGGGGGTCCTCCACCTCGGTGAGCTCACCTTCGGGGCCCTCGAACCTGAAGAGGCCATCCCCTTCCCTTATGAGCTTCGCGCCCTTGGGGAAGGAGACCACCCGAAGGCTGTCGACCACCTCACCTCCCACGATGACGTCCCCCGCCTCGTTGACCACAACCTCAGCCCCCTCCAGGGCGATGGCTCCCCCTTTCCCCAAGACGCGGTAGCCCTGCGAGGTGACCAGATAGCCCTCCTCGTCAACCCTGAAGGTCCCCTTGCGGGTGTAGCGTACCCCCTGGGGGGTCTCCACCACGAAAAAGCCCTCTGAGCCTATGGCCAGATCGAGGGGGTTTCCCGTGGGCTTCATAGTCCCTGGGGAGAGATCCGGGACCCTCTCTGCGATCTCGACCACCAGGGGATAACCCCCCTGGCCCATGGACCGTGCCTTGAGGGCCATCACCTCGCGCTTGAAGCCGGGGGTGTCGAGGTTGGCGAGGTTGTGGGCGATCAGCTGAAGCCTGCGTTCCAAGGCCACGGCCCCCAAGACTATCCCAGATGTGAACTCGACGGCCATCCGATCCTTCTCCTTCGGATTGAGCAATCGATATGCCAGGGGCTGCGGGGGGACAAAGCAGAACAGAGGGCCCCCCAGGAAGGGAAGAAGTGTCCGTCAGGGAAGTTTTTTCCTAAATCACGATGTCCACCTTGTGCCTTTCCCCCTCGGCGGGGGGATCGTAGGAGGGGGGCTTCCTCCTCTGCTGCCCCTTCTTCCTCTGTCCCTTCTCCCCCTCCCTCTTAGGGGGCCTTTCCTCCATGGGAGATATCGGTTCCAAGGACCCCTTGGAGTCGATGAGCACCTTGACCACCTCCTCTCTCAAGGATGACTATCTCCACCCTGCGGTTCTTGGCCCTGCCGAGCTCGGTGTCGTTGGGGGCTATGGGACGGTACTCGCCATAGCCTATGGCCGCTATCCGCTCGGGCGGAATCCCGTGTTGCTGGATCAAATATCGGACCACCTCGGTGGCCCTGGCCACAGACAGCTCCCAGTTGGAGCGAAAGCGTTCGTTGCGGATGGGCTTGTTATCGGTGTGCCCCTCCACCTGGATGAAGTTGGGCAACTCCTTCAGCATGGGTGCCAGCTCATCGAGCACCGCCTTCATGTCCTGGGTCAACTCAGCGCTTCCCTCCTTGAAGAAGCTGGTGGTCATGATCCTTATGACGAGGCCCCTCTCCTCCCTTTCGGCCTTTACCCATCCTTCAAGGCCCTTCCTCTTTATGTAGTCCTCGATGCGCTCCTCGAGCCGTCTGAGCCCCTCCCCTGGGGCGGGTCTCTCCGAGAAGATCTGTCCCAGTTCCCTGGCGAGGGATCTGAAGCGTTCGGCATCGGCCTGACTCAGCGTGTACATCATGATGAAGAAGCAGAGCAGCAGCGTTATGAGGTCCGCATAGGTCAGGAGCCAGCGGCCCAGGTCCTCCTTGTGGGCGAAGTCCCTCCGTCGCCTCATCTCCTCTCCTCCCGCGGCTGCTGCAGCAGATAGGAGTAGAGCTTGGTCCTTATGAGCCTGGGGTTCTCGCCCCTGGATAGGGAGACCATCCCCTCGAGGATGATCTCCAGGGCCCGCATCTCCTCCTGGAAGCGGTTCCTCAACTTGTCGCAGATGGGGAGATATACGAGGTTGGCGAGGCCCACCCCCCAGAGGGTAGCGATGAAGGCGCTGGCGATGTGTCGGGCCATGTTGGAGGCATCGGAGATGTTCGACAAGGCGTGGATCAAGCCCAGGACCGTCCCCAGGATCCCCATGGTGGGGGAGAATCCCCCCATCTTCTGGAAGAAGAGGGCCCCGGCCTCGTGTCGCTCGCTTATGACCTCCATCTCCGTCTCCATGATCTCGCGGATCTTGTCGGCATCCATGCCGTCGATGACCAACTGCAGGGCCTTTTTGAAGAAGGGGTCCTTCGTCCTCATCAGGTCGTATTCGAGGCTGAGAAGCCCCTCCTTCCTGGCCTTCTCTGCCATGTCGCATATCCGATTGATGAGGGCGGTGGGGGACCTCTCCTTGGCGAAGAAGGCCGCCTTGAGGAAGGCCGGAAGCGTCCTGAGCTGACGTAGGGAGGTGGTGGCAGTGGCAGCCCCGAAGGTTCCGAAGATCACCAAGACCAGGGCCGGTGGACGGATGACGGCACTGAGGTGTCCCCCCTCCCAGAGGAAGGAGACCATCACCGCCCCGATACCGATGATCAACCCGCCGGCGGTGGTGAGATCCATGGACTTCTCCGTCTCTTCTCTTTTCGACAGCAAGGCCAGGTGGCTTTAAAGGTCGAGCCCCGTTGCGTTGTAGCTTGAAAGGGGAAGGGGCGATCTGTTAGGGTCTTCGACGAGGTGATGGTGACGAGGGACGAACTATCTCCCTCATCTTTTGTCGCGAAGAGCCGATACGATAGTCGTAATGGCCTGAATCGGAGGGATGGAGCACCCAGAACTAACCGACCGAGACCGGGCCCAGCTTGAGGCCCTGGGGATCTCCGAAGAGGAGGCCAAGCGGCAGTTGGACCTCCTGCGGGGTTCGCCTCCCTATCTACGGCTCGTAAGGGCCTGCACCCTGGGCGATGGCATAAAGGAGATCCGGGAGGAGGAACACCCTGAGCTCCTCGAGCTCCACCGGGAGGCCCAAGAAGGGGGGCGCTGCACGAAGTTCGTCCCGGCCTCAGGGGCTGCCACCCGGATGTTCAGGACCCTGACCTGGTTCAAGAACAGTCCCGAGGACCTCAGCCTCAAGGACCTCAGGGCACGGGCCTCGAAGGGCGACGGGAAGGCCCAAGAGCTCCTCACCTTCCTGGATAACCTTGAGCGCTTCCCCTTTTACGAGGACCTCCGTGCCGCCATGGCCTCCGACGGCATCGACCTCGAGGAGGCCCTCAGAGGGGACGGGATAAGGTCGATCCTCGATTACCTCCTCGAAGCCAAGGGCCTGAACTACGGCTCCCTTCCCAAGGGCCTCCTCAAGTTTCACCGCTACCCGGACGGCAGCCGCACCGCCTTCGAGGAGCACCTGGTGGAGGCCGTCGATTACGTGAAGGACCGTCAAGGCGTATGCCGCCTCCACTTCACCGTGTCGCCTGAACACCGTGCATCCTTCGAGGAGCTCTTCGAAGAGGTGAGGGCCCGTTACGAAGAGCGCTATGGGGTCAGCTACCGGGTCACCTTCTCAGAACAGTCCAGGGCCACCGACACCATCGCGGTGGACTTGGAAGGAAGGCCCTTCAGGCTCTCAGACGGCAGCCTCCTGTTGCGCCCTGGAGGCCACGGGGCGCTCCTCGAGAACCTCAACGCCCTGAAGGCCGACATAGTGTTCATCAAGAACGTGGATAACGTGGTCCCCGACCCCCTGAAACCTCCAGGTCTCCTCTGGAAGAAGCTCCTCGGGGGATACCTCCTCCGGGTCCAGCGGAGGCTCTTCGGCTATCTGGAGGGGCTCGCCCAGGGGGACGTTGGGGAAGGGTTCCTCAAAGAGGCCCTCGAATTCGCCGAAGGGGAACTCCACATCAGGCCTCCACGGAACTGGACCGAGATGTCCCTCGGGGAGAGAAAGGCCTTCTTCCTCGAGAGGCTGAACAGGCCCTTGCGCGTCTGTGGGGTGGTCCTCAACCAGGGGGAACCCGGCGGAGGGCCTTTCTGGGTGGAGGGACCTGACGGAGAGCTGTCGCTTCAGATCATCGAGGAGGCCCAGATAGACCCTCGCTCCGAGGAGCAACAGCGCATCCTGAAGACCGCCACCCACTTCAACCCGGTGGACATAGTCTGTGGCCTGAGGGACTGGCGGGGCCAGCCCTTCGACCTACACCGCTACGTAGACCAAAGGGCCGTCATCGTCACCGAGAAGTCCTTCGAGGGCAGGCCCCTGCGCGCCCTGGAACGGCCGGGCCTATGGAACGGGTCCATGGCCCACTGGAATACGATCTTCGTGGAGGTCCCCCTCATCACCTTCAACCCGGTAAAGGTGGTAAACGACCTCCTGCGAGAGACCCACCAGGCGAAGGAGGGCTGAGATGGACAGACTCGTAGAGAACCCCGACGGCGTAAAGAGGGCGGAGATAGTTGTAGGGATCCCCTCTTACAACGAGGCCACCTCCATAGGCTACGTGGTGAAGAAGGTCGACGAAGGGCTCAACCGCTACTTCTGGCGAAGGGACAGCGTGATCCTCAACGTCGACAACAACTCCCCCGACGACACCAAGGGGGCCTTCCTGGCCACCCCGACCAGGACCCCCAAGCTCTACATCTCCACCCCTCCTGGGGCCAAGGGCAAGGGCAGAAATATCCGCAACCTGCTGGAGGCGGCCGTGGAGCTGGGGGCCGGGACCGTGATCATGGTGGACGCCGACCTAAAGAGCATCACCCCACAATGGGTTCAGTATCTGGCTGAGCCCGTCCTCATGGGCTACGACTTCGTCATCCCCATCTACGTCAGGCACAAGTACGACGGTACCATCACCAACAACATCACCTATCCCCTGACCAGGGTGCTCTGGGGCCTTAGGACCAGACAGCCCATAGCTGGCGACTTCGCCTTCTCGGGCAGGCTCGCCCGTGCCTACCTCACCGAGAAGACCTGGGACGAGAACGTCTACCAGTTCGGCATCGACATCTGGATGACCACCATCGCCATCGCCCGCCGCTTCAAGGTCTGCCAGACCTTCCTCGGGGCCCCCAAATCCCACCGGGCCAAGGACCCGGCGTCCCACCTCGGTCCCATGTTCTACCAGGTAGTGGGCACCATCTTTCAACTGGCCATCGACTTCGAATACCTCTGGAAGGACGTAAGCGACAGCCTCCCCACCAGCATCTTCGGTTTCGGCTTGGGGGTGAAGGAAGACCCCCCCTCGGTGGAGGTGAGCACGGACAAACTCTACGAGAGCTTCATCCGAGGGGAGGAGGAATA
>QMLK01000059.1 GCA_003646705.1 Deltaproteobacteria bacterium
GGGAGGTGGCCGTCCAGGGTGGGTTTATACCCCCTGATCTCCACCCTTTCCGGATAGCGGAACTCGGCTGTGCCGGTAAGGACGTTCTTGGGCAGGTCCACCAACACGGGACCTGGGCGTCCCGAAGAGGCGATGTAGAAGGCCTCCCTTATGATCCTGGCCAGGTCCTTGACGTCCGTCACCAAGTAGTTGTGTTTGGTGCAGGGCCTAGTTATCCCGACGATGTCGGCCTCTTGGAAGGCGTCGTTCCCTATGAGATGGACGGGGACCTGTCCCGTCAGGACCACCAAGGGAATGGAGTCCATGTAGGCGGTGGCGATCCCCGTGACGGTATTGGTAGCCCCAGGTCCAGAGGTGACCAGACACACCCCGACCTTGCCGCTGGCCCTTGCGTAGCCATCGGCCGCATGGACCGCTGCCTGTTCGTGCCTCACCAAGATGAACTTGAAGTCCCAATTGCCGAGTTCCTCCACCAGCGGCAGGATGGCCCCTCCAGGGTAGCCGAAGATCACCTCTACCCCTTCCCTCTTCAAACACTCCAACAATATCCGTGACCCCATATATCTCTTCATCCCCGCCACCCTTGTTGTAAAAAGCGGGTTTATCTTCTCATCCCCCTGGGCGTTTGTCAATAAAGTCCCCCCTTAAAAGGGAACAAGCCCGTTGACAAGGGAGGCCGTTTGTATTAAGAGTAACTTAGCGGTTGGGCGAAGCCTGACTGCTTCTTCTTTTGTCCTGGGAGGACGAGGATGAAGACCTTCCATCTCACCAAGGAGGAGGCCAGGGAACAGAGGAGGTGGTACCTGGTGGACGCCGACGGCAAGGTCCTTGGGCGTTTGGCCAGCGAGATCGCCAAGGTCCTGCGGGGGAAACACAAGCCGGTCTTCAGCCCCCATATCGATGCGGGCGATTTCGTCGTGGTGGTCAACGCCTCCAAGATCCGGCTCACCGGGGCCAAATGGCAGAAGAAGCTGTACCACTTCCACTCCGGTTATCCCGGAGGTTTGAAGACATGGACCGCTGAGCAGCTCTTCAGGCGCAAGCCCGAGGAGCTTCTGCGGCTCGCCGTAAAGGGGATGCTCCCCAAGAACCGCTTGGGCAGAAAGCTCCTGAGGAAGCTCAAGATCTACGCTGGGCCCGATCATCCCCACCAGGCCCAGAAGCCAGAGCCCCTCGAGGTGGAGGCATAGGAGGAGGACCATGGAGCAGGAGGTGGAACGTTACTACGGCACCGGGAAGCGCAAGACGGCCGTAGCCCGCGTATGGCTCAAGGCCCCGGGGGAGGGAAGGATAGTGGTGAACAAGAGGGAATTTGAAGACTACTTCCCCCGGGAGACCCTGAGGCTCACGATCCTTCAGCCCTTTAAGCTTACCGACACCCTTGGCAAGTTCGACATCTACGTGAACGTCCGCGGCGGCGGGATCTCGGGACAGGCTGGGGCCATCCGCCACGGGATCTCCCGGGCCTTGGTCCAGTACAACGCCGACCTGCGTCCAATCCTGAAGAAGGCGGGCTTCCTCACCCGGGACCCCAGGAAGAAGGAGCGGAAGAAGTACGGACAGCGAGGTGCCCGGGCCAGGTTCCAGTATTCCAAGAGGTAATTCGAGGGAGCCCGTGAAGGTCGGCATCATCGGCGCAAGCGGCTACACGGGTTTCGAACTCCTCAGGATCCTGCTAAGGCACCCAGAGGTAGAGGTCACGGTCCTCACGGCGGAGCGCTTTGCCGGCAAGGGGATCGAGGAAGTCTTCCCCCCTCTGAAGGGCCTTCCCTTGCCCCCCTTTGAACCCCTCGAAGTCGAAAGGATGGCTGAACGGGCAGACCTCTTCTTCACGGCCCTGCCCCATGGGACCTCCATGGAGGTGGTCAAGGCCCTGTTCGAGAGGGGCAAGAAGGTCGTGGACCTGAGCGCTGACTTCCGCCTCCGCGATCCCTCCCTCTACGAGCGGTGGTACGGTCCCCATAGGTGCCCCGAGCTGCTGAAGGAGGCCGTTTACGGGCTCCCCGAGGTCCACAGGGAGAGGATAAGGGGGGCCTCCTTGGTGGCCAATCCCGGATGCTACCCCACGGGGGCCATCCTCGCCCTTATGCCCCTGGCCTCCGAGGGTCTTCTGCCCGAAGAAGGGGTGGTGATCGACGCCAAGAGCGGGGTCAGCGGGACAGGGAGGGCCCCCTCCCAAGGGACGCACTTTTGCGAAGTTGCAGAGGCCATAAGGGCTTACAACGTACGGGGCCACCGCCACAGCCCGGAGATGGACCAGGAGCTGTCCTCCCTCCAAGGCAGAAGGGTCCGGGTCAACTTCACGCCCCACCTCGTACCGATGAACCGAGGGATCCTATCGACCATCTACGTCCCCCTGGAGAAGGAGCTGAAGGAGGGGGACCTCTATGAGCTTTACAGGACCACTTACAGCGAGGAGCCCTTCATCAGGCTTTGCGAGCCGGGCAGGGTTCCCTCTACCTCTGAGGTCCGAGGGACCAACTTCTGCGACATCGGTCTGGTCCTGAAAGGGCGGTCCGCTGTGGTGATCTCGGCCATCGACAACCTCACCAAGGGAGCCTCAGGGCAGGCGGTGCAGAACATGAACCTGATGCTCGGGCTGGTCGAGACCCTGGGGCTCGAGGACCTGTCCCTCTTCCCTTAAGTCCCTTCCTTCCTCAGGAGGGCCTTGGGCTTTACCTTGATGAGGGTCCCCGGCGGGGGAGCCCTCCCCTCGAGGCCGTTGAAGGTCCTGAGGTCCTCGGCGTAGCGGGCCGTGCCGTAAAAACGGCGGGAGAGGGACCGGAAGGTATCCCCTGGCCTGGCCCTGTATATCTTGAGGCGATAAAGGGGGACCTCCTCGGCCTCCTGGGGCCTGAGGGACCGGAAGGAGCGGAGGAATCCCTCGAAGGGGCCCTCCCCCAGGGGGAACAGTCCCCTCGGAGCTGAGCAGCAGAGGACAAAGCCCGTCCTTCCCCTGACGAGGTAGGCGATCCGCGCCCGGACCCTCCCCTCCACATAGTCCACCTTGAGGCCGTGGAGCCCTCCGAGGATGACCCTTGAGGACCAAAGGCGCTTGAACCCCGATCCCCTCTCGACCTGCTGGGCGAGCTCATAGGGGCTAAGGGGGCGGGGGAGCTCCAGGGCCAGGGCTTGACACCTCAGGTGCCCCGAGGGGTGGACGGTCTCCACCGAGCCGATCCTCTCCCCCCTCCTCAAGGACCAACCCTCCGGGGCCTTCACCTCGTAGCGAAAGTGGCGGTTGCGGAAGCGCCTCCCCTCTATCACCCCCTCCATCGCCCCAGGGCCGAAGACCATCCCCTCCAGGTGGCGAAGGTAACGCTCCCTGCCCACGGTGAGGCCCCGTCCTCCGGCCCCAAGCTCCCGGGCATACGCCCTGGCCCTCGCGATCCTATCCGAGGTGAGGGGGTGGGAGGAGAAGAGCTGTTCCACCAAGTTGGGTTCCCTCCTCTCGAAGCCCTTCAGGATCGTCAGGAACTTGACCATCTCCGAAGGGTCGTAGCCCGCGCTGTACATGTAGAGCAGACCGAGTTCATCGGCCTGGTATTCGTCGCGGCGACTGTAGCCCTTCAGGATTGCCTCCAGCAGGAGGTTGGTCCCCAGGACGAGCCCCCTGGATTCCGTCAGGGCGGCCACCCCGAGGGAGAGGAGCTGGGCCCCCAAGGCCGCTTGATAGTGCTTTATCCCGTGGCGGGCCGCCACGTGGCCCATCTCATGCCCCAGGACACCGGCCAATTGGGCTTCGCTGTTGAGGTAGGCCAGGAGCCCCCTGTTCACGTATATGAACCCCCCTGGTAGCGCCATGGCGTTCAGCACCGAGGAGTCCGTCACCGTGAAGCGGTAATCGAGATGGGGCCTATGGGAGACGCCGGCGATCCTCTGACCCACTTCGGAGACGTATCCCTGGAGGCCTTGGTCACCGTAACGGCCGAAGCGCACAAGTACCGACCTTTGGGCCTCCCGCCCCAGACGGATCTCGTAGCCCTCGCTGAAGACGAGGAACTCCTGCTGCTGGGTGACGGGGTTGACCGCACAGCTCAATAAGCCCAATAAGGAGGTCAGGGCGATCAGCAGCAAGGCCTTCTTGGACATCTCAAGCACCTCTTCCCAAGGGTGGTGCTATTTTATCCCAACCCAGGTTAAAATTAACCCACCTCAAGGCAGGAGGTCTGGGATGAGCATCATCGTGATCGGGGCGGGGGAGGTGGGCTACAACGTAGCCCGCAAGCTCTCCCAGGAGAGGAAGGAGATCGTGGTGATCGACAAGGACGAGGAGAAGGTGGAGAGGGTCTCCGAGAGCCTGGACGTGCAGACCGTGCACGGCAGCGGAAGCTCCCTCTCCGTGTTGAAGAGGGCCGGCATCGAGAAGGCGAGCATAGTGATCGCCGTGACGGACAGCGATGAGGTCAACATGATCTCCTGCTTGGTAGCCGGGGTTCAGGCCATCGTGCCGGTCAAGATCGCCCGCATCCGCGATCCCGAGTACGTCGCCAACGAGAAGATCTTGGGCAAGGACAAGCTGGATATAGACCTAGTGATAAACACCGATCAGGAGATGGTGAGATACCTGATGCGGATTCTGGAGATCCCCAAGGCCAGGGATGTAGTGGAGTTCGCCTCTGGGAGGGTAATGGTGGTGGGCTTCTTAGTGGAGAGGGGGAGCCCCCTGGCTGGAAAGACGCTAGAGGAGCTCGGCAGAGAATACCCCTCTGGGGTGATCGTGGCGGCCATATACCGCGACCAGGGCGTCATCGTCCCCCGAGGGAAGGACTACATCATGGAGGGGGATCTCCTCTACCTGCTGGGGGAGAGGGGGGTCCTTCTCGACCTCCTGTCCTCCATCACAGGGGAGGAGATGGCGCTGCCCCATCGGGTGATGATCTTGGGGGGAGGTAATGTAGGGCTGCTGTTGGCCAAGGCGCTGGAGGCTCGGGGGATAGCCCCGAAGATCGTCGAGCCCGATGAGGAGCGCTGTCAGTTCTTGGCCAGCGAGCTCGACAAGAGCATCGTCCTGAAGTGGGACCTGTCCCCCTACGAGGAGCTGATGGAGGAGGAGCACGTCAGGGAGATGGACGTCTTCATGGCCCTGTCCGAGGACGAGGAGAAGAACATCCTCTTTGCGCTTTTGGCCAAGACCATGGGTGCCAAGAGGGTGATAGCTGCGGTGCACCGCATCTCCCTGATCGCCATGGCCTACCGTACAGGGGTGGACGTGGTGGTGAGCCCCTCCCTCTTGGCCGTGAATCGCATCCTGCAGTACATCCGCAAGGGCAAGGTCTTGAACGTAGCGGTGCTGCCCGAGGAGCAAGCCGAGGTCATAGAGACCGTGGCCATGGAGACCTCAGACCTGGTGAAGAAGCCCCTGAAGGACCTCCGCCTCCCGCCAGGCACCCTCGTAGGGGCGATCTTGAGAGAGGACGAGGTCCTAATCCCCAGGGGGGATACCCTGATTCAGCCCGGCGACAAGGTCACCCTGGTCACCTCCTCCTCTGCCATCCCGCAGCTGGAGAAGTTCCTCATGGTGAAGCTGGAGTACTGGTAGATGGCCCAGATCTTGACGGTGTTGGGAGTGCTGAACCTCTTCCTCGCCGGCGCCATGGTGGTGCCAGGGGTGGTATCGCTGCTTCACGGGGAGGACTGGTCGGTCTTCCTCAAGGCGGTCCTCCTCACGGCTGCCGCCGGCCTCGCCTCCTTCCTGCCGGCGGCCAGGCGCAGGGGGAGGGAGATCTCCAGGCGGGAGGCCTTCCTCATCGTCTCCTTGGGATGGCTCGATGCCTCCTTCTTCGGGTCTCTGCCCTTTCTCATCGCCCCCTGCTTTCCGTCGGCGGTCGACGCCCTCTTCGAGACCGTCTCGGGCTTCACCACCACAGGGGCCTCGATCCTTGAGGCCATCGAGGACCTCCCCAAGGGCCTCCTCTTCTGGCGTTCCATGACCCAATGGCTCGGCGGCATGGGGATCATCCTCTTCTCCATCGCCATCCTCCCCTTCCTCGGGGTCGGGGGGATGCAGCTCTTCAAGGCCGAGGTACCGGGTCCCTTTGTGGAGAAGCTGCAGCCCCGCATCGCCTCTACAGCCAAGATCCTCTGGCAGACCTATCTGCTGGTGTCTGCTCTGGAGGCGGCCCTGTTGACCTTCGGCGGGATGTCGCTCTATGACGCCGTATGCCACACTTTCACCACCATGGCCACGGGGGGCTTTTCCACCAAGTCCCAGAGCATAGGCCACTTCGGGACCTATCATCGCTTGGTGATCCTGTTCTTCATGTTGGTGGCTGGGAGCAACTTCGCCTTACACTGGAGGCTCCTGAAGGGACAGGTGGGGGGCTATTGGCGGGACAGGGAGTTCCGCTTCTACATGGCTATGGCCCTCTCCTCCACCTTCCTCATCGCGCTGGACCTCCTCTGGAACCTCCGAGGACCCCTGGGTAGGAGGCTCGAAGAGGCTGCCTTTCAGGCCGTCTCCATCATGACCACGACCGGCTACGCCACGGCCGATTTCGCCC
>QMLK01000060.1 GCA_003646705.1 Deltaproteobacteria bacterium
CAGCCCTTCCACGTGGCCGAGGAGTTCACAGGCACCAAAGGGCGTTACGTGAAGCTCGAGGACACCATAAGGGGGTTCAAGGAGCTCGTAGAGGGCAAGTACGACGACCTGCCCGAGCAGGCCTTCTACATGGTGGGGACCATCGAGGAGGCCGTGGAGAAGGCCAAGAGGATGAAGGAGCAGTAAGGGATGGCGGCCTTGCTCCTCGAAGTGGTGACCCCCGAGAGGTTGGTCCTCTCCCAGGAGGTGGAGGAGGTGGTGGCCCCCGGCAGGGAGGGGCAGTTCGGGGTGCTCCCTGGCCACAGGCCCTTCTTCACCATCCTCACCATCGGCGAGCTGATGTACCGCGTCAAGGGTAAGGAACACTACATGGCGCTGAGCGGAGGTTTCGCTGAGGTCCTGCCGGATCGGGTGATCGTGTTGGCCGAGACCGCGGAACTCGCCAGCGAGATAGATGTGGAGAGGGCCAAGAAGGCCAAGGAGCGGGCCGAAGAGCGCCTCAAGGAATTGGTCCCCATGGACCCGGAGTACGCCGCAGTGGTAGCCGCCCTGAAGCGGGCCCTCACCCGTTTGAAGGTGGCCGAGTTGGCCTGATCCTCCCCTTCGACATGGAAACGGGACATTCCGACGCGTTCTGGCAGCGCCGGCAGGTCTCCCTGTGCACCAGGAAGATCGCTCCACCGAGGATCAACAGGGCCAACAGGTGGATCCCTCGAGCCAGGCCCGGTCGCCAGATGAGGGCCGCTATGACTGAGACGATGGGCAGAAGCAAGGCCAGCACCCAGAAGACCGAGGCGGCCTTCAGGCCCCTTTCGTAGTTCCCCGATCCCTCCTCAAAGAGCCAGGAGGCCCAAAGCCCCCAGCCCGTGCCGCATAAGCCGCCATAGTACCTGCAATGGGTGCAGAGTTCCCTCCTCAGGACGAAGCAGAGCATCACGAAGACGAAGCCCCCGTAGAGGATCGGCAGCCCCCGGGGGCCGATGTAGGCCATCGCCCAGGTCCCCAGGGCGAAGAAGGCCACAAACAGCAGGTTCTGGCCGAGGACCCACCAAAGGGGGTAACGGTCGAAGCCGGGACCGCTCACTTGATCAGTCGAAGGTGGATGGGCTTCTCCTTCGGGGACAGACCCTTTCCCTCCCTGTTACGCGCCAAGACGTTTTGGTTGAAGAGGTGGTTCTTGGCGATCACCCCGTTGATGATGAAGTAGATGATGACGCCCTTCTCCCACTCCTTGGTGGGCTCGAAGTTCAAGACCCTTTCCATGTATTTCTGCCGTAGCTGCCTCAACGAGGCCTCGTCCAAGTGCAGGATCTGCTTGGCTATCCTATCCAAGGCCTTCTCAAGCATCTCGTGTTCCTCCTTATCATCCCGTCAACTCTAAGGCGCCCCGGTACTCGTCGAAGTCGGGTATCTCCCTCCTGAGGAACTCCCTCAACTCCTTGAGGATCTCCCCCTCTATCTGGCGCACCCGCTCGGGGGATATACCGTACTTCTTCCCGAGCTCCCGTAAGGTCATGGGCTTTTCCGCCAACATGCGGCCCTCCAGGATGTCGCGTTCCCTCGCCTTGAGCCTCTCCTTGAACTCGTCGATCTTCTCCATCAAGAGGCGTCGGGCCTCCTCACTGCCCACCTGTTCCTCCACAAGCGCGCCACCGGCTGGGATCATGTCGCCCAGGGTCTCACGGGAGTCCTCCCCTATCTGGGTATCGAGGGAGATCTCGCTCTCCTCAAGCCTCTGCGTCATGGAGATCACTTCCTCTTCCTTCACGTTTAGGCTCTTGGCCACGAGCTGAGGCGTCGGGTCAAAGCCCATCTGTTCGAGTCGCTCCTTCTCCTTCTTCAAATCGAAGAAGAGCTTCCTCTGCGCCTGGGTGGTGCCGATCTTCACCAGGCGCCAGTTCTCCATGATGTACTTGAGGATATAGGCCCTGATCCAGAAGGAGGCGTAAGAGGTGAAACGGACCCCCCGGAAGGGGTCGAAGCGCTTCAGGGCCTGCATGAGGCCGACGTTGCCCTCCTGGATGAGGTCCAGGAGGTTGGTGGTCCAGTAACGGTGGTACTCGAGGGCGATCTTGACCACCAGGCGGAGGTTGGAGACGATGAGCTTGAAGGCCGCCTCCTTGTCACCGTACTTCTTGTACCTTATGGCGAGTTCCCTTTCCTCCTCCTCGGTCAATAAGGGGATCTTCCGTATCTCCTGCAGGTAACGCTGCAGGGGATCGTAGGGTACGATGCCCTCTTCCGCGGTCTCCCTCGGAAGGGGAGGTAGCTCCTGTCCCTCTTTCCTCTCCTCCAGCTCCATATCCAGATCATGTTAACCCTCCCCGCCCTAAAAGGCAAGGAAAGGCGGCCAAAGGGGAGGCCCTTGCCGCAAGGCCTTCCTTCAGCCCCAGGTCACCAGTAGCCCAAGGGAGTAGTGGGTGGGGATGAGGCGGGGGTGATAGGGGGTCACCCGGCAGAAATAGGCGAACCTCCCGGTCTCGATACAGGGTAGGGAGGTGGCGAAGACGTAGCCGTCCTCCTCCTGGCCCACCAGCTCCATGGTGAGGATCTCCCTCCTCTTCATCCTGCCGAAGGGGCTGAGGGGGCCGTAATAGAGGTCCACCCTTACATCCTTCGGGGTGAGGGATCCCAAGGCCACCACGGCCTTCACCTTCAGTTGGTCCCCCACCTCCAGTTCAGGGGGGCTCTCCTGTTCCACCCGGATCACCTTGACCCCATCCCATTCCTTCGAGACCCTGCGGTACCAGGCGGCAAGATCCGCTATGCCTTCTTTACCCTCGGAGGTGAGCTCCTCGAGGTAGGAGAAGGCCTTCAGGTAGTAGTCCTCCATATAGCGCTGGAGCATGAAGTTGGTGTTGTAGCTGGGGCCGAGCTTTCTCATGGCGGCCTTCATCTTGGCCACCCACTCCCTCGGGATGCCGCCAGGCCCCCTCTTGTAGAAGAGGGGCACGATCTCGTTTTCCATGAGGGTGTAGAAGGCCCTGCTCTCCACGTCGTCCTGGTACTCGTGGTCTTCGTAGACTTCGCCCCGCCCTATGGCCCATCCCACCTCGGGGTCGTAGGCCTCATCCCACCAGCCGTCCAGGGTGCTCAGGTGTAGCGCCCCGTTTACCACCGCCTTCATACCGCTGGTGCCACAGGCCTCATCGGGACGCCTCGGGGTGTTGAGCCAGAGGTCCGCCCCTTGGACCATGTAACGGGCCACGTCCATGTCGTAGTCCTCGATGAAGACCACGTGATGGCGGAAGGGCTCCTCCTTTATGATGGATATCAAATCCTTGATGAGCCTCTTGGCCTCGTAGTCGTTGGGGTGGGCCTTGCCGGCTATGATGATCTGTACCGGCCGCTCGGGGTCCGTGAGGATGCGGGCCAAGCGGTCCAGATCCCTGAAGATCAGCAACGGCCTCTTATAGGCCACCATCCTCCGTGCCCAGACGATGGTGAGGGAGTCCGGATTGAGGACCTCACTGGCGAGCTCGATCTCCTTGGTCGAGGCACCGCGCCTTATGAGTTGCTCCCTCAACCTCCGGCGACAGAAGGCCACGAGCCTCCCCCTCCTTCGCTCGTGGACCCCCCACAGCTCCTCGTCGGGGATCTCCTCGGCCCGGCTCCAGACCTTGATGTTGTCCGGGTCCTCCACCCACTTCGGGCCCAGGTAACGGGTATAGGTCTCGGCCATCTCTCGGGAGACCCACGAGGGCACGTGCACTCCGTTGGTGACGTAGTTTATGGGCACGTCCTCCTCGGGTATCCTCGGCCACAGGTCGCGCCACAACCTCTGGGAGACCTCCTTGTGGAGCCTGGAGACGGCGTTGATGTTGCCCGAGAGCTTCTGGGCCAAGATGTTCATGCAGAAGGGCTCAGAGGAGTTCTTGGGGTTGCGCCTGCCCAACCCCATCAGCGCCTCCAGGGTTATCCCCAGGGAGGGCAGATAAGGGGAGAAGTAGCGTTCGATGAGCGCGGGATCGAAGAGGTCTATCCCGGCCGGGACCGATGTATGGGTGGTGAAGACGTTGCTCGCCATCACCAGCAACAGGGCCTCGTCGAAGGTCAGGTCCTTCTCCTCCCTCAGGACCCTGACCCGCTCCAGCCCTGCGAAGGCCGAGTGGCCTTCGTTCATGTGCACGATCGATGGCTCGAAGCCGAGCCGTCTCAAGGCCCTCATCCCCCCGATCCCCAGGAGCATCTCCTGGAAGAGCCGTTGCTCCCTGTCGTCGGGATAGGGCCTCGAGGTCACCACCCTCAGGTGGGGTGGGTTCTGGGGGACGTTGGCGTCCAGCAAAAAGAGTGGGACCCTGCCCACATCCACCCGCCAGATCTGGGCGTAGAGCTCCTCGTGGTCAAGACCCACCTTCACCATTATCGGCTCGCCCCCGTCCTCCCTCAGCAGGGTGATGGGCATGTGGTAGAAGTCGAGCTCGGGGATGGTCTCCTTCTGGTCGCCCTCTGCGGTCAGGCTCTGCTTGAAGGCCCCGTACTGATAGAGGAGTCCTATCCCCACCACCGGCAGGTTGAGGTCGCTGGCGGACTTCAGGAAGTCCCCTGCCAGGACCCCCAACCCTCCGTGGTAGAAGGGCAGACAATCGGTGAGGCCGTACTCGGCGGAGAAGTAAGCGATGAGGAGCCCTTCCCGAAGGTCCTTATAGGGGGTGAAGGCGGGCCTGTCGAGGTAGTTGCGGAAGCGTTCGTAGGTCCTCTCGAGGAAGGCGAGGAAGGCCTCGTCCTCCTCGAGTTCCCGGACCCTCTCCATGCTGAGACGGGCCAACAGCAGCACGGGGTTGTGACCCGTCTCCTCCCATAGCTCAGGAGAGGCCCTGCGGAAGACCATCCTCACCTCGCCATCCCAGGCGTAGAGGAGGTTGTAGGCCATTTCCTTCAAAGGCCGAAGCTTCTCGGGCAACTTTGGGACAACGGTGAAGTAATGGGGTTCTCGCTCCACCGTAAGACCTCCTTCTATAGTAACTATCGGCCGATTATAGGGGAGCCAATAGGAGGGGTCAACGGGCCTTATTTGACCTTGCAGATCACGTTGAGCAGGGCCTGGCGCCCCTCCTGTTGGACCACCCGCAGGGCTCGCTCGAGGGCCGGACCGACCTCCTCAGGCCTCTCCACCCTTTCCCCGTAGCCTCCGAAGGCCTCGCAGATCTTTTCATACCGGCCGGGGTAGAGCTCGCTCAAGGGGAAGCAATCCCCCCTTGAGGCCCACCCCTGGGGGTAGACGTTCCGGGTGGCCTCCCTCACCGCCTTCCAGCAGCTGTTGTTGTACACGATGGTCAGGATCGGCAGTTTATGGGCCGCCGCAAGGGAGTGGCAGGCGCTCGGGACCGAGAAAATGTAGCTGCCGTCCCCCACCGTGGCCACCACCGTCCTGTCGGGGAGGCCCAACTTGATGCCCAGGGCTGTGCCGAGCCCCCAGCCGAGATAGCCGGCGTGGGGGTTGCAGAAGTAGTGGCCGGGGAGCTGGCTCATGAAGGGTTTCATGCCGTTGTCGTACTCGTTGACCACGATGGCCTCGTCCCCCAACACCTCCTTCACGTTGTAGGAGACCCAGTCCGGGTCCAGGGGCAGGCTGGATGAGGCGGCACGGGCGCATGAGAGGTATTCCGCGAAGATCTCCTCGTGCATCCTGGCGAGCCTTTCCCTTCTGGAGCGAAGGGCCTCTTCCTTCCCCTCCAGAGGCTCGGCCAGGAGGTCCACCAGTTGCCTCAAGACGGTGGCGGGGTCCCCCTGAACGGTCAGATGGGAGGGGAAGGTCCTTGCGGGGTACCGGCTGTAGAGGGGGTCGGTACCGATCTGGACGACCACGGTCGAGCTCGGGGGCTTTGCCCTCTCGGGATACCAGGGGACGTCGCAATCTACGACCAAGATCAGGTCGGCAACCGGCAGAAAGGGGTCCGGTGAGAAGCCCAGATGGCAGGGGTGGTCGGTGGGGAAGTTCATGTACTCGGGGTTGAAGGTGACCACGGCCACAGCCGCCCTTTCGGAGAGTTCGATGAGCGCTTCGACGGCCTCCGGGGACCGACCGAGGGAGGACGTTATGACGAGGGGGAAACGGGCCTCGAGCAACAGCTCGGCGAGCCTCTCGATCTTCTTGAGATCAGGGGATGTGCTCGGCAGGTCGTAGGGGAACTCGGACCGAACCTCCACTTCTCCCACCGGGGACGCCATGACCTCCGGGGGCAGGATCAGATACACGGGGCCCTTCGGCTCCGACAGGGCCATGGCAAGGGCCCTGTCGATGACCGCCTCCAGTTGGAACGGGCTCCGCAGTTCGTAGTACCATTTGACCTGCTCCCGTACTATGCCCGCTTGGTCGTATAGGTCCTGTCCCCAGTGGACGTAGCTGAACCGTCCCTCCCCCTCCACGGGCGACCGTCCCGCGCTGAACAGGATGGGCACCTGGGCACGATTTGCCGCCATCAACATCCCCA
>QMLK01000061.1 GCA_003646705.1 Deltaproteobacteria bacterium
CACCCTGCCCGTTTCGGGATCGACCTCTACCTCCGCCACCGCTACGATGAAACCGTAGGCATCGGTGAAGCGCCCTGCCCCCTTGGTCAGGCTCGGGTAAAACTCCACCTCCGGCACCGGTTTACAGAATCCCCTTCCAATGATGGGATCCCCGTTGTGCTTCTGGATGTTGTAGCGGACCACTTCGGCGAAGGTCACGCCCTTTTGAGGGTTCCCCTTAGGGAAGATGCGGCCATTCTCTATCTGGAGGGAGCCGATTTCCACATCCAGCATTTCGGAGGCGACCTGAAGGAGCTGCCGTTTGGCGTCTTCAGCCGCCCTCCTCACAGCCTCCCCCGATACGTAGACCCCTCCGCTCAAGAAGCCGCCGAGGTCGATGGGGCAGAGCTCGGAGTCGCCAGAGACAATGACGATGTCCTCCAGGTCCAGGCCGAGCTCCTCGGCGGCGATCTGCGACATGGCGGTGTCCGATCCCTGGCCGAATTCCGACTGCCCGGTGAACAGGGTGGCCTTGCCGTCGGGGTTGAGCTTCACGATGGCGGCGCTGGCGAAGGGGTAGTACATGGCCCCGCTGAACATGGCCGAAAGCCCCATCCCTATGCCGCGGTAGTTGCCCCTTCCCCTTTTCTCCTTCCAGCCCGTGGCCTCGATGATCTTCTGGATCCCGACCCTCAGGCCACAGCTATCGAGCCTGTCGCCGTTGGGCAGCACGTCCCCTGGCTTCCTCACGTTCTTAAGCCTCAGCTCCGCCGGGTCCATGCCCATGTCCTCTGCGATCATGTCCAGGAGCTGCTCAGCGGCGAAGGACATCTGGGGGCTTCCATGGCCCCTCCTGGGCATGCAGATGGATTTGTTGGTGTAGACGCCCACCCCTTCGTGCTTCCAGTTGGGTATGTCGTAGATGGGGATGCGGAAGGCGTGGGCGAGGAACATCACCACCGGCGAGCTGCCCCGGTATGCCCCTGGATCGTTGATCAATTTCACGTGCTGGGCCATGATCTTGCCGTCCGCCCTGACTCCGATCCGAAGGTCGATGATCATCCTGTGACTCAAGCGGCACGCCATGAAGACCTCCTCTCGGGACAGCACGATCTTCACCGGCCTGCCCGTCCGCATGGAGAGGAAGGCTGCCAGGAATTCGTGGGCGAAGAGGTCGATCTTGCCACCGAAGGTGCCCCCAGTATAACACCCGTGGATCCTTATCTTGCTCTGAGGGATGCCCAGGGTCTTGGATAGCCAATACTGCTTCACCGCCAGGCTCATATGGCAAAGCCATACGTCCAGTTTCCCAGAGGTGGGGTCGTAGCTGGCCACCACCACATGGGGCTCCATGGCCGCATGGGAGGTCGCCGGCACGAAGAACCTCGCCTCCCGGATGAAGTCCGACTGGGCGAAGCCCTCCTCGATGTCCCCATAGCTGATGGAGGTGGTGGCGCAGATATTGCGTTCGACCTTGAAAGGCCTGGCTGCCCTTCCGACACCCCAGTCCTGCCATGCACAGGTGGTGTTGGGTACGATCTCATCGTGGATCTTGGGGGCCCCTTCCTTCATAGCCTCTTCGGGATCGAAGACAGCAGGGAGCGGCTCATATTCCACCTCGATGAGCTTGAGGGCCTCGATGGCGGTTATCTCGTCGGTGGCGGCCACAGCGGCCACCTCCTCCCCCACATAGCGCACCTTGTCTATGGCTAAGGGATATTGGTCAGCTGGATACCTCGGCGTATCCACAAAGCCGAACCTGATGGGCCCGACGTCCTTGCCAGTGATCACCGCTTTCACGCCGGGGAGGGCCTCCGCCTTGCTGGTGTCAATCCTCAGGATCCTCGCATGAGGGTAAGGGCTTCTGAGGATCTTGGCATGAAGCATATTTGGGAGCTTTACATCAGCGGCAAACGAGGCCTCTCCGGTGACCTTTACCCCTGCATCCACCCTGCGAAGGGGCTTCCCGATTACTCGATACTGCCTCATCTCTCCCCTTCCTCCTTCACCTTTGCCGCGAGGATGGCCCTAACAGCATTACTGTACCCCGTACAGCGACAGAGGTTGCCCGATATGGCTTCCTTGACCTCCTCCTCGGTGGGATGGGGATTCTCGTCGAGCAGGGCCTTGGCGGAGAGGATCATCCCCGGGATGCAGAAACCGCATTGCACGGCCCCGTGCTCGACAAAGGCTTCTTGTAGGGGGTGGAGCTTACCCCCCTCGGCCAGCCCTTCGATGGTGACGATCTCCTTGCCCTGGGCCTCGACAGCGAGCAATAGACAGGACAGGACCGGCTTCCCGTCAAGCAGCACGGTGCAGGCCCCGCAGTTCCCCAGGCTGCAGCCCTCCTTCGCTCCCGTCAAGCCCAAAGCGTCCCTTAGAACCTCCAGCAGGGTCGTCCGCGGTTCCACCACTACCTCATGGTTCTCCCCGTTCACGGTGAGGCTGATCAGACGTTTCATGAGACTACCTCCTGTCCCTTCAAGTTCTCCCACGCCTCGGTCAGAGCCTTTTTTACCAAGATGGAAGTCAGGAGCTTCCTATACTCCGCCCTGCCCCGGGGCCTCGTCTCCTCAGCGGCTGCGCGCCCCGCCTCCTCCAGCAACCCTTCACTGATTCCCTTTCCTCGAAGGAGTGCCTCAGCTCGCCTCGCCCTGAAGGGGGTAGGGGCCACTGAACAGAGAGCTATCCTCGCCTCTTCGCAACGTTCATGGGTAGGGTCCGCCACCACCAACACGGCCACCCCCACTAAGGTCTCGTCCACTTCGGTCCTCTTGGTCATCCACCGGTAGCAACCGGCACTGCGGGGTGGAGGGGTCGGGATCTGGACCTCTGTGACCATCTCTCCATCCTCAAGAGCCGTCTTGAAAGGGCCACGGGGGAAGTCCTCCAAGGGGATGATCCTCTCTCCGCGACTGCTCACCACCTTCAACCTTGCCCCCAATACGAGCAACGATGGCACAGTGTCCTGGGAGGGACCGGCATTACAGATGTTGCCCACCAGGGTCCCCATGTTTCGCACCTGTGGGGTCCCCACCTTCTTGCAGGCCGTGGCCAGGAGGCCGAACTTCTCCTTGATTATTGGCGCATCGGCCACCGACTGTAAGGTCGCCAGGGCCCCAATCCTCAGTAGTTCTCCGTCGTACTCTATGAAGTCCAGATCGGAAAGGGCCTTTATGCCGATCAGATACCGGGGGGCCTCTTTCCCCTTTTTCATGGCCACAAGTAGATCAGTGCCACCGGCCAGAAGTCTGGCCTCCCGACCATAGCGCTCGAGCAGGGAACAGGCTTCCTCGACCGTCTTGGGCGAGAAATACTCAAACCTGGGCAATGCCAGCAGATACCCCAGCCCTTCCATTGAATTCCTCCTCCTTCCGTCTTCCGTAACGGGTCTAACCGCCGGCGATCACGATGCGCTCGATCTCCACGTGATCGCCGTCCTTAAGTTCGACGCGCAGCTCTCTAGTTTTGACACGTCCGTTGATGAGGACCTGACAGTCGGGGTGGAGTTCCCCCTTTTTGACGTCGAAAAACTCCGAAGCCTCTGTCCCCAAGGAAGCCATGAGGCCTAACAACAAATCTCTAAGGGGGCTGCCCCTGTCCATTTCCATGGACATCTCCTCATAACCTACACGCACCCACACCCTGAGCCTTCCTCGGGAGCCGTTTACCTCTCCCATCCCGAAAAGTCAGAAGGCAAAAATCCTGCCACCCCAAAAACCACCGCGAAATAGTCCTTTCCGTTCCTCCAATTTCAGAATCTGCCTCTTTCTGGAGGCGTTTAGATTACCTTAGTTTAATTGAGAGGGACGGAAAAAGTTGTTTCTTAAAAGAGGCAGTGATCCTTCAAAGAGGCAGATTTCGGAAGTCGGAGGCTCGGAGACCGAATCGTTTCATTAGGCGCTGCAGGGAGGTTCTGCGGAGGCGGATCTCCCTGGCCGTCTTGCTTACGTTCCCCCTGTTCTTCCTCAGCATCGCGATCAGGAAGTCCCTCGTGAAGTCTGCTACTACTTTCCGTTTTAGTTCCTTGTAACTACTTTGCACCGTTTCTGCGGGAGATGGTCTTAGCTGAGCCAGTATCTTGGTCGGAAGATCCTTAAGGCGGATGGCATTGCCTCCTGACACGATCAGCAGGTTCTGGATCAGGTTCTCCAGTTCCCGCACGTTTCCCGGCCATGGATATTGGCAAAAGGCATCGTATACCTCTTGTTTTATCTCGACCTTTTTCTGGAAGCGGGCCGCATATTTGTTGAGGAAGTAGGTGGTCAGGAGGGGAATGTCTTCTTTTCTTTCCCTCAGAGGGGGAACCTTGATGATGACCACGTTCAACCTGTAATACAGGTCCTCCCGGAACTCTTTCCGCCTGACCTTTTCCTCCAGGTCTTGGTTGGTGGCGGCGATTATCCGCGTGTCGACCTTTATCGGATCAACTCCACCAACTCGAAAGATCACCCGCTCTTGAACCGCCCGAAGCAGTTTCCCCTGAACCTCGAGGGGAAGATCCCCGATTTCGTCCAGGAAAAGAGTTCCTCCGTTGGCCACTTCGAAGTGGCCTATCTTCCTCGTGTATGCCCCCGTGAAGGCCCCCTTTTCGTAACCGAAGAGCTCCGATTCGAGCAGCCCCGCTGAAAGGAGGGCGCAGTCTGCAATCACGAAGTTGTGATCTTTTCTCGGGCTCCTCTCATGGATCGCTCTAGCGATCAGCTCTTTACCCGTGCCGCTTTCGCCCACTATCAGGACGTTGCAATCCAGGGGGGCCACCTTCTCTATCAACGCGTAGATCTTCAACATGGCCTCACTGGTGCCGACGAGGTCCCCGTACAATGAAGTCTGGGACAGACGGCTCTGCAATTCCTCCAGTTGCCTCTGGAGGAATCTCTTTTCCTCCTGCTCCTGCTTCTCCCTGGTGATGTCCCGTGCCACTCCCACCATACCGATGGGGAGGTCCTTCTCATCCCTTATGGGGACGCAAACTACACGGGCGGGGAAGGCCTTCCCGTCCTTGGTCTTGAGAGTGATCTCTCCGCGGAAGGTCCTGCCCTGTCTTATCCTCTGTAGCACGTTTGGCCGTCTGGCCCCGAGGATGACGATGTGACGGCCCAGGACCTCTTCTGCCCGGTAACGGAAGAGCTTCTCAGAGAATTTGTTGAAGAAGATGATCCTTCCGTTTAGGTCTGTAACGACGATCGAATCGATGATGTTTTGGAGCACGTTTTCCAAGAAGTCCTTGGTGGTCTTCTTTAAGCCCAGGATCAGGTGGTCCCAGGTGATCTCTTGTTCGGAAAGCCCTTTGTGTGTCATAAGCCCCTCCTCAAAGCAAACAGTTTTTTAACGCTTTGCAGAGGAGCGTGTCAAGGATGGGTCCTCAGGCGATCAACTCCACTAAGCTGCGCTGGCGCACATCCAGGAGCCCCTGGTCCGTAAGCCTGAGAAAGGGGAGACCGGTAAAAGGTAGGGTCTGGAGGGTGAGGAAGGGCCTTGGGATCTTGCATCCCAGCCCGTGACAAGCCCTCTCAACGTCCCGGATCCCCCGGGCCAGCTCCTCCATGGGCCTCGGGGATATGATCCCACAGATGGGCAAGGGCAGGGAGGCGAGGAGTTCCTTCCCTCGGACCACGAAGAGCCCCCCTTGGTGCTCCAGAAGCCTCTGTACGGCGAAGGCCATCTCCTCCTCGGTGACGCCGACTACAAGGATGTTGTTGGTGTCCCATATGAGGCTTGTGGCCACGGCCCCCTCCCTCAGGCCGATGCCCTTTACGAAGCCCAGGGCGAGCCGGGGTTCGGGGGAGTGTTTGGAGATATGGGCCATCTTCAGGAGGTCCTGCCCTGGGTCCGAAGGGATGTTGCCGCCTGATGCCTTAAGGACCGCCTCCGCAGCCCGGGTGATGGTCTCCGAGGCGACCTCTATCACCTTCACCCTTGCCTCCTGGCCGTGGTAGGGAACGAGGAAGTCCGAGGGGCGGACCTCCTTGAGGGCGAAGGTGCGGTAGGCCTGTGGGGGGTAACGGTACCTCGGTGGTTCCTCAAGGAGCCTGCCGTCCTCTGCCACCAGTTCCCCGTCCTTTATCACGGCCTTGACCCTGATCCTTTCGAGGTCCTCGAAGAGGACCACATCTGCCCTGCGGTTCGGTGCCAGGACACCCAGGTCCCTGAGGCCGAAATAGGTGGCCGGGTTGATGGTGACCATCTGGAGGGCCTCCACGGGTGTGAACCCACAGGCGATGGCCCTCCGCACGAGTTCATCCATGCACCCTGACTCCATCACCATCTCGGGGTCGGCGAAGTCGGTGCAGAGCATGAGCCCCCTTAGGTCCCTGACTGCCTTCCTCACCGGCGCCACGGCCTGAAGCTCCCTGCGGATGTACCCCTCCCTTATCATCACCGCCATGCCGAGGCGGAGCCGTTCCAGGGCCTCCTCCCAGTGGGTGGCCTCGTGACAAGAGGAGGTCCCC
>QMLK01000062.1 GCA_003646705.1 Deltaproteobacteria bacterium
GTGCCTCCTAATGGAGGGGGAAGCCAGCACCACCGGTTGATGGCCCATCAACGACACCCGCTCCACTACGTCCCTCAGCCTGTCCAGCAGCCGCTCGGTGAAGCGCGGTTCCAGGACGAAGAACTCCCCCTGCTCGGTCTTCTGGACCGCCTGCGAGATGGCCTCTTCCACTTTGCGGTCCAGGGTTATGACGTGGATGAAGCCATCAGTCTGGTGGAGGTGGGTGATGGTCCTGGCCAAGGTCTGGCGGACGTATTCCGTGAGGATGTTGGGGTCTTTGGTGTAAGGGGCGTAATCGGCCAAGGTCTCGAGGATGGTGAGCAGGTCCTTTATCGGTATGCGTTCCCGCAGGAGGTTCTGCAGCACCTTTTGGACCGTCCCCAGGGACAAGAGGTTGGGCACCAACTCCTCCACTACCCTCGGGTAGCGCTGGCTCAGGGCGTCCAGCAGCCTCTGGACCTCCTGTCGGCTCAGCAGCTCGTGGGCGTGGGCCCTGATCACCTCCATCATGTGGGTGATCAGGACCGTGGCAGGGTCCACCACCGTGTAGCCGAGGCTCAAGGCCTTTTCCTTCTCCTCGGGCCTTATCCAGAGGGCCGGCAATCCGAAGGCGGGCTCCTTGGTGGGGATGCCCTCGATCTCGTCGGTGACCCCGGCGGGGTTCATGGCGAGGAAGTAACCCATCATCAGTTCCCCTTTGGCCACCTCCATCCCCTTCAAGAGGATGGAGTAAGCCGATGGCTTCAAGCGGAGGTTGTCCCTTATGTGGATGGGGGGCACGATGATGCCCAACTCTTGGGCGAACTGCCTCCTCATGGCCCTAATCCTGTCCAGCAGCTCCCCTCCCTGCTCCCTGTCCACCAGGGGGATGAGCTCATAGCCGATCTCCAGCTCCAGCAGATCCACGTAGAGCAGGGGTTCCACCGTCTCTGCCGGTGCTTCTTCCGCCGGGGCCTCTTCCCTCCTCGGGGCCTCCTCCGCCTGGGTGGTCACATAGGCGATGGCCCCTGATAGCAGCGACAGCAGGAAGAAGAAGGGCTTTGGGAAGCCCGGCACGAAGGCCAGGGCGAAGAGCACCGCTGCTGCCACCGCCGTGGCCTTGGGGTGGAAGAGCATTTGGCGGGACAGGTCGCGGCCGAGGTTGGACTCGGCGCTGGCCCTGGAGATGATGATGCCTGCGGCCGTCGAGACGATCAGGGCCGGTATCTGGCTCACCAGGCCGTCTCCCACCGTGAGGATGGTATAGGTGCGGGCCGCCTCGCTGAGGGTCATCTTCTTCTGAAGCACCCCGATGATGAGGCCACCGATGATGTTGACGAAGACGATGATCATCCCCGCTATGGCATCCCCGCGGACGAACTTCGAGGCACCGTCCATGGCCCCGTAGAAGTCGGCCTCGGCGGCGATCTCCTGACGGCGGCGCCGGGCCTCCTCCTCGGTGATGAGGCCGGCGTTGAGGTCCGCATCTATCGACATCTGTTTCCCCGGCATGGCGTCCAGGGTGAACCGCGCAGCCACCTCGGCGATGCGCCCCGCCCCCTTGGTGATCACCACGAAGTTGATGATGATCAGGATGAAGAAGATGATGAGTCCCACCACGTAGTTGCCCCCCACCACGAAGGAGCCAAAGGTCTTGATGACCTTGCCTGCAGCCTCCACTCCCTCCTCACCCCTCAAGAGGATCAGGCGGGTGGAGGCGACGTTGAGCGAGAGCCGGTAGAGGGTCAGCAGCAGCAGCAGCGACGGAAACACCGAGAACTCCAGAGGCCTCAGGGCGTACATGGCCACCAGCAGCACCACCATGGACAGCGTGATGTTGAGCGTTATGAGGAAGTCGAGGCCCGCCGGGGGGATGGGCAGGATCATGATGGCCAGGACCCCCACCGCCCCCAGCGCAAGGGTGAGATCCCCGGAAAAGGCCCTGAGGTTCAACGGTGTGGTGTTCAGCCCCCTCATATCTTCCTGCCCTTCAACCTGTAGACATAGGCCAAGATCTCAGCCACAGCCCTGTAGAGCTCCACAGGGATCATCTGCCCTATCTCCACGGTCCTGAAGAGGATCTCCGCCAAGGGCCTGTTCTGGATCACAGGGACCCCTGCCTCTAAGGCCAGTTCCCTGATCCTCCTGGCTATCCAGCCCCTGCCCTTGGCCACCACCATGGGGGCGGCCATCCTCCCCCGCACGTATTTCAGGGCCACCGCCAGCCGCACGGGGTTGGTGATCACCACGTCGGCCTCCTTCACGCGCTCCATCATCCGCTGTTTGGCGAACTGCCGCTGCAGCGCCCTGAGCCGTGCCTTTATCTGGGGGTCCCCCTCCCGCTGCTTCCACTCGTCCTTTACCTCTTGGCGCGACATCCTGAGCTTGCGCTCGTAGTCCCACCTCTGGTACAGCACGTCCAAAAAGGCCACGGCCGCAAAGGCCAAGGTGACCTTCATCAGGAGGCCGAAGGATGCCTTGCCCAGATGGGCGAAGAGGTCGTAGATGCTCAAGGAGACCAGCTCTGGGCACCGCGGCAACTGTCCCTTGATGGCGATGTAGCCCACAGCGGCCACGATCAGGACCTTCAGGGTCGATTTGACGAACTCCACCAGGGCGTTGAGCGAGAACAGCCTCTTGAAGCCCTCTATGGGGTTGAGCCTTGAGAGCTGTGGGGCCAAGGGCTCGGCGGTCAGCAGGAACCCCTTCTGGAGGACGTTGCCCGAGACCGCCGCCACTACTACCCCTATGGCGAAGGGGGTGAAGATCATGGAGAAGTGCTTGAGGACCACGGTGGTCAAGGTGGCATCGATCTTGAGGCCATCGAGGTTGCCCAAGATCCAGGCCATAAGCCCTGCCATGCCCTTCAAGGTCCCAGGGCCCAACAGGTAGAGCAGCAACAGCCCCATCCCCAGGATGAGGGTGGCGGGGAGGTCTCCGCTCTGCGGGACTTGCCCCTTTTTACGCGCCTCCTCCCGCTTCTTCGGGGTCGCCGGTTCCGTCCTTTCGTATTCCGCCACCTCCTAACCTCCCATCGCCTTGAGCAGCAGGCCGAGCTCCCCCTTCAACCCCCCGAAGAGGCCCTTGATGAAGGCGGCCATGAAGGGCAGGGAGAGCCCGAGCCCCACCAACCCGATGCCCACCTGCAGCGGCAGGGCCACTATGAAGACGTTCATCTGGGGCATGGCCCGGGCCACCAAGGCCATGGCCACGTAGAAGAGGAAGATGAGGACCATCAGGGGGGCAGCGATCCTCGTCGCGGCCACGAAGAGCCTCCCCCCTTGCTGAAGGAGCTCTCTGCCGAGCCCCTGGCTGAGGCGTCCTCCCTCAGGTCCCAGGACCTTGTAGCTCTTCGCAATGGCGGTGATGTACCAGTGGTGTCCGTTCAGGTCGAGGAAGATCAGCACCGCCAGCATGGTCACGAAGTGGCTGATGATGGGGATGGGGTACTCACCCTGGGGGTCCAGGAGGTTCACCATGCTGAAGCCCATCTGGTAACCGATCATCTGACCCGCGGTCTGTACAGCCCCGAAGATCAGGTGGATGGCGAAGCCGAGGACCATCCCTATGACGGCCTCAGAGGCCGCCCTTGCGAGGAAGTCCTCGAGCCCCTTGAGGAGGGGGGGACGAGGGGCGAAGGGCGCTATCAGCAGGGTGGTCAGGACCGCAAGGGTCACCTTCAGGACCCACGGGGTGCCCTTGGGACCGAGGATGGGGGCGAAGAGTAGGATCCCTCCCACCCTGAGGAAGACGAGGATGAAGGCCTGGATCTCCCGTATGTCCACCACGATCTTCATCGCAGATAGTTCGGTATGTTGCTGAAGATGGCCGTGGCGAAGTCCAGATAGGTCCTCAGCATCCACGGCAGAAAGAGCAAAAAGGCGAGGGCCACAGCCATCATCTTCGGGATGAAGGTCAAGGTCATCTCGTGGATCTGCGTCACGGCTTGAAAGATCCCCACCAAGAGGCCCGCCAGAAGGCCGAAGAGCAGGACCGGGGCACAGAGGAGGGCCACCACCTTCAAGGTCTCCGTCATCACGTAGGCCGCGAAGTCAGCGCTCATCCCCTACCTCCTCCTCATAGGAAACTCCTCATCAGGGAGCCGACGATGAGGTTCCAGCCGTCCACCAGCACAAACAACATCAGCTTGAAGGGCAAGGAGACCATCACCGGTGGCAACATGAACATCCCCATGGAGAGCAGGATGCTGGCCACCACCATGTCGATGACCAAGAAGGGTACGTACAACAGGAAGCCGATCTGGAAGGCCGTCTTCAGCTCACTGATGATGAAGGCCGGCACCAAGACCCTCATTGGGACCTCCTCGGGCCCCTTGAGGGGTCCCACATGGGCCAGGTTGAGGAAGAGCGAGAGGTCCTTCTTGCGGGTCTGCCGCAGCATGAAGTCCTTAAGGGGTGGCACGGCTCGCTCAACTGCCTCTTGGATGGTGAGTTCGTGGGCCATGTAAGGGGTCACGGCCTCCTGGTGGATGCGGTCCAGGACCGGCGACATGGTGAAGAAGGTGAGGATGAGGGATAGGCCTATCAGCACCTGATTGGGGGGCATGTGCATCAAGCCCAGGGCCTGCCTCAGCAGTGCCATCACCACCAAGATCCTGGTGAAGCTGGTGAGGCAGAGGAGGAGGGCGGGCAGGAAGGCAAGGAAGGTCAGCAGCAGCAAGATCTTGAGGGCCACGGATAGGTCCTGCCCGCCCCCTCCTATCTGGAGGGAGAGGATGGGGCCTGAAGGGGATTGAGCCCTGACCTCTGGTATCGCCACAAGGAGCGAAAGGGCCAAGGCCAAGCCTATATAAGACCTCTTCATGCCCTCCTTCTCTTCAACCTTGCGAAGTTCTGCTCTATGGCCTTAACCACCTCGGGGAGGGGCTTCCATGGAGGGCTTTCCCCATCGAAGTCGAAGGGGACCGAGCCCTCCGTCCACCCTTGGCCGGATAGCTCCCCTTCTTCTCTCCTCAAAGAAGCCCTGTCCCTCTCCTTGTGGAACCTCGTCAGCAGGTTGATCCTCCCCTCGCTCACCCCCAGGAGGAACCGCTCGCCCTCTGCCTCCAACAGCACCACCCGCTCCTTGCCCCCCAAGGGTAGGAACCCGATGGAGCGCATCGATCCCTCGATGTTGCGGTCCCTGCGCCGTCGCAGGAAGTAATAGAGGATGAGGAACCCACCGAGCCCCAAGGTCAACTTGCCCACGAGGTCCAGGAGGTTGAGGTCCGGTGTCTTGATCGTCAGGCCCTCGGCCCATAGGGGCGCCGAAGGCAGAAGCAAAGCCATACCCAAAGTGCCCATCAAGGACAAAGCCCTTTTCATCTCTTCTTCCCCCTATTTGAGCTTCTCCACCCTCTCTGCCGGGGTGGCGATCTCCGTGATCCTGATGCCGAACTTCTCCTCCATGACCACCACCTCTCCCTTGGCCACCGGTTGGTCGTTTACGAGCACGTCCAGGGGCTCGGAGGCCTCCTTTTCCAGTTCGATGACGGCCCCCTTGTTCAGGTTCAACAGGTCCTTCAGGAGCATCTTCGCTTTGCCCAGCTCCACGGTGACCTCGAGGGGGATGTTGAGGAGCAGCTCTAAGTTCCTGTCCCCCTGTTGGGCGTCTTGTCCTTCGGGTTTCTTCTCCTTTTGCTCCTTCTTTTCCTTCTCTGCGGCCTCGGCCATCGTTCTCCTCCCTCAGTTGGGCAAACTCGTGATCCTGACAGCCCTCTGTCCCCTCGATAGTCCCGGCACCCCCTTGAAGAGGGGGACCCTCTGGACCTTCACCAGCAGTTCCTCCTCCACCCCGGTGGGGAGGCGGAGGACGTCGCCCTCTTTCATCTCGAGGATCCTGCGAGGGGGCATCCTGACCCTGCCCAGTTCCACCTCCACCGTGAGAGGGACCCTCATCAGGGCCTCATGAAGGGCCTTCCGCCAGTGGGGGTCCCCCCTGGCTTGGGGCCTCTCCCCTCGCAGGAGCTGTTCTCTGATCGGCTTGAGGACGGAGGCGGGCAGGCAGAGGGTGATGGCGCCTACGGGGGCCTCAAGCTCCACGGTGAAACGAGCAGCCATCACCGCTTCGTCTTGAGGGACCACCGCGGCGAGCTGGGGGCTCAGCTCCACCTTCTCCAACTCGAAGCGCAGGGGATACAGCACCTCCCAGGCCTTCTTCAGATCCTCGAGGAGTATCTTCACGATGCGCCTGATCACCCTCATCTCTATGGGGGTGAAGTCCCGGCCCTCGACCTTTGTGCCCTCCACCTTGGGGCCTCCAAGCAACAGTTCCACGAAGGAGAAAACGAGTCCCGCCTCAAGCACCAGCAGGGCCGACCCCTGCAGAGGCTCCACCCTGAGCAGGGCCAGACCCGTCGGGACGGGGAGCCCCTTTATGAAGTCGGAGAAGCCGATGGCTTGCCGTTCCGAGAGGTCCACCTCCACCGCCTTGTGCA
>QMLK01000063.1 GCA_003646705.1 Deltaproteobacteria bacterium
ATCCACGTGCTCTCCTCGACCCACACGGGCCAAGAGGGGGATCCGGTGGACTACGAGTCCAAGGCGCTGCACATCTCCATGCTCGACCACGTCTGCATGGAGGCCGCCGATGTGGCCCAGATCGTCGGCTTCAAGTTCCCCACCTCCAAGGCAGATACCCCCATCGTCGATCTGGGTTGGGGGGCGGTGGACAAGTCCAAGCCGGTGATCCTCGTTGTGGGGCACAACCCCGCCTGTTCCACTGAGGTCATAGACTACCTCAGGAAGGAGGGCTTAGAGGATAAGGTCGAGGTGTGTGGCATCTGCTGCACCGCCCTCGAGACCACCCGTTACAGCGACAAGGCCAAGATCGTGGGACCGCTATCGAGGCAGCTCTTCTTCGTCCGGACGGGGATCGCCGATGTGATCGTGGCCGACGAGCAGTGCATCAGGACCGACCTCACCATAGAGGCCTCCAAGGTCGGCTCTGTGGTGATCGCCTCCTCCGATAAGGCCTGTCGGGGCCTTGAGGAGGTGAGCGAGCGGCCCACTGATGAGGTGGTCAGAGAGATGGTGGATCAGAGGAAGCACTTCCTGATCCTCGACCACCGAAAGGCCGCCGAGGTGGCGGTGAAGGCCGCCCTTGAGCTTGCGCCCAAGAGGAAGGCCGAGAAGGAGCTCATGACCCCGGAGCAGGCCAAAGAGGCCGCCAAGGCCTGCAAGGCCTGTCGCAACTGCGAGCAGGTTTGTCCAAACCTGTTGCCGCTCATGGAGGCGGTGCAGAAGGCCGCCGAAGGCGACTTCGAGGGGCTCAAGTGGTGCTTTGAGCGCTGCATCGGCTGCGGCAAATGCGAGGAGGCCTGCACCCACGGGGTACCCTTCCAGAGGATGTTCCAGTCCGTGGCCAGTTGGGAGACGTGGAAGTGTCGGGCGGGCCGCGGGCCCGTGATGGACACCGAGATCCGTAAGGTGGGCGCTCCCATAGTGCTCGGCACCATCCCCGGGGTGATCGCCTTTGTGGGCTGCTCCAACTTCCCGGAAGAGATAGATGAGGTGG
The DNA here is from genome assembly GCA_003646705.1 of Deltaproteobacteria bacterium. Taxonomy (GTDB): domain Bacteria; phylum Desulfobacterota; class B13-G15; order B13-G15; family B13-G15; genus B13-G15. The sequence continues at coordinate 1,037 of QMLK01000063.1, forward strand.
CCGAGATGGTGGAGGAGTTCGCCCGCAGGAAGTACATCGTGGTTCTCACGGGTTGCTCGGCCATGGTGGCGGGGATGAGGAAGGACAAGGATGGTCTGACCGTCTATGAGAAGTTCCCGCCAGACTTCGATGCTGGAGGCGTAGTGAACATTGGTTCTTGCGTATCTAACGCCCATATCTCCGGGGCTGGCATGAAGATCGCCAACATCTTCGCCAACCTCCCCCTCAGGGCCAACTACGAGGTGATCGCCGACTACGTGTTGAACCGCGTAGGCGCCTGCGGGGTGGCCTGGGGGGCCATGAGTCAGAAGGCGGCCTCCATCGGTACCGGCTTCAACCGTCTGGGGGTCCCTGTGGTCCTGGGTCCCCATTCCTCCAAGTACCGCAGGCAGTACCTGAGCCGCAAGGAGGAGGACGACTGGACGGTGATGGACGGAAGGAAGAAGGAGCTGGTCGATACTCAGGAGCCCACGCCTGAGCACCTCTGCATCGTGGTGGAGTCCAAGGAGCGGGCCATGGTCACCATAGCCAAGCTCTGCATGCGCAAGAACGACACGCCTCAGGGGCGCCAGATAAAGTTGAACCACTACATAGACCTCCACAAGAGGCTGATCGGTGGGTTGCCCCCCGACCTCCATCACTTCGTCAGGACCGAGCGCGACATCCCCATGTTCTTCAAGCGCGAGGTCCTGGCCTTCCTCAAGGAGAAGGGGTGGCAGAGGAAACCGGTGCTGAGCCTGCCCACCTTCATCGGGACCTATCCCACCAAGGTGCCCATAGAGGCCGTGATAAGGTAAGAAAGGAGGAGGAGAGATGGCTCTGCCGTACCACAAGGTGAACGTCCTGACGGGCTTTAAGGCCGCCGCGGAGATGAAGGACCCGAAGCCCCTGGCCAAGGTGATAAAGAAGGCCTCCAGGCCCCTCTTGGTCATCGGGCCTCGGGCCCTTACGGTCCAGATAGAGGGTAAGCCCTTCATCGAGTACCTGGTGGAGATCGCCAAGGCCGCCGACATCCCCATCTGTGCCACGGCCCACACCAAGGGTAAGGTGGAAGAGCTGGAGGCCACCGCCGAGAGCACCTACGACATCATGGAGATCATCAACCACCTGAAGGACCCGGAGTGGAAGGGACTGAGGGGTCAGGGGTGTCACGACTTGGTGATCTTCGGCGGCTTCAGGACGGACATCGGCAACCAGGGGCTCTCTACGCTCAAGCACTTCGCCCCTCACCTCAGGACCATGACGCTCTGCAAGTTCTACTACCCCAATGCGACATTCTCGCTTCCGAACTTCAAGAAGGACGAGGAGTGGAAGGCCCTGCTCGAGGGCCTCATCCAGGAGTTGAAGGAAGCTCAATAAAACTTAGGGAGGGAAGGAGATGGAGTTCCACGTAGATATTGGACCTCAGTACGAAGGGGAAAGGGTCAGGAAGGAGGACCTCTATGTGGAGTTCGGAGGTCCTAAGGTGGAGTACAAGGCCGAGCTCGTCCTGATGAAGGACGCCTCCGAGATAGAGGACGAGAAGGTCTCGGTGGTAGGCCCCGACATCAAGGACCTGGAGGAGGGCGGGAGCTTTCCCCTCTTCCTCGAGATCTTCGTGGCCGGTGCCGAGTTGGAGAAGGACATGGAGCCCGTGATAGAACGGAGGCTCCACGATTTCTGCAACTACATCGAGGGCGTCTACCACATGAACCAGCAGGACGAGATCTGGATCCGGCTCTCCAAGGACGCCTACAGCAAGGGCTTCGTGAGCTTCGAGGAGTTCGGGCAGATCCTGATCTTCGAGTACAAGAACGACATCCCCTTGATCGAGCAGATGCAGATCACCTTCTACACGGACCCCGAGAAGGTAAAGGAGAAGGTGGAGGTCGCCAGGGGCGTCTACGAGGAGCGCCGTGCCAGGGCCAGGGGGCTCAAGGAGGAGGACGTGGAGGAGTTTTACGGCTGCGTGCTCTGTCAGAGCTTCGCTCCCACCCACTGCTGTGTCATCACCCCGGAGAGGATCGCCAACTGCGGGGCCATCAACTGGTTCGATGGCAGGGCTGCCTCCAAGATGGACCCCGAGGGCCCGATCTTCCCCGTCCCCAAGGGCAAACTCCTGGGGAGGGTCAGGGGCGAGTACGAGGGGGTAAACCAGGTGGTCCAGGAGCGCTCCATGGGCGGCACCGAGAGGGTCTGGATCCATTCGGCCCTCGAGTACCCCCACACCTCCTGTGGGTGCTTCCAGGCGCTTTGCTTCTACATCCCAGAGGTCGACGCCTTTGGGATCGTGCACCGGGACTACAAGGGCGAGACCCCCTTGGGGATGCCCTTCAGCACCATGGCCGGTGAGGCCTCCGGTGGCCGGCAGGTGGAGGGGATGTGCGGTATGGCCCTGGAGTACATGCGTTCGCCCAAGTTCATGCAGTACGACGGAGGTATCAAGCGGATAGTCTGGATGCCCAAGGACATTAAGGAGCGTTTCAAGGACGCCATCCCCGAGGACCTCTACGACAAGATCGCCACCGAGGAGGACACCACCGACCCCAACCAGTTGGCCGAGTGGCTCGAGGAGAGGGGTCACCCATGGATCACCGGGGAGGCCCAGGAGGAACTGGAGGAGTTGAGGGCTCAGGACGAGGAAGGATTGGAATAAGGAGGGGGGTCAAATGGCGGTAAAAGGCGGAGACATAGCGAAACTTCTCCCAAAGAGGGCCAAGTGCAAGGAATGCGGCTTCCCCACCTGTTTCGCCTTCGCCATGAAGGTGGCCTCAGGGGGGGCTGACATCGACAAGTGTCCCTATCTGGACGAGGAGACTAAGGAGAAGATCCGGGAGATGCTCGCCCCGCCCATCCTCCCTGTCACCCTGGGCAAGGGCGAGAGGGCCTTCGTGATCGGCGACGAAGAGGTGATGTTCCGCCACGAGAAGACCTTCTTCCACCAGCCGGGCATCGGCATCCTCATCAAGGACACGGAGCCCGAGGGCGAATGGGAGAGGAAGCTCAAGGCGGTCCTCGAGATGAGCTTCGAGAGGATCGGGCGGACCATAAGGCCGGATCTGGCGGTGCTTGAGGCCTCATCCGGCGACGAGGGGAAGTTCCTCTCCTTGGTGAAGAGGGCCTTGGACAGCTCGCCCGATCTGCCCCTGGTGTTCATGGCCCCGGTGGATCTCGCCGCTAAAGCCGTCGAGGTGTGCGGGGCAGACCGCAGACCCCTGATCTACGCGGTGACCAAGGAGGACCTGGATCAGCACCTGCCCAAGCTCAAGGAGCTCGGGGTCCCCGTGGCGGTCAAGGGCGCCTTGGAGGAGTTGCCCGAGGTCACGGAGAAGCTGAAGGAGGCGGGCCTCAAGGAGCTGGTGCTGGATACCGGCTCGAGGGAGCTATGGGACGCGGTGAAGGATCAGATCCTGTTGAGGAGGGCCGCCCTGAAGCAGGGCTTCAGACCTCTGGGCTACCCCACCATCACCTTTCCCTGCTTCATGGCCGAGGACCTCGAGCAGCAGTACCTCTTCGCGGCGGCCTTCGTGGTGCGCTACGCGGGGATCATCGTGCTGAGCGACTTCGTGGAGGATTACCTCTATCCGCTGCTGACCCTGAGGATGAACATCTACTCGGATCCGCGGGTGCCCATGACGGTGGAGGCCAAGGTCTACGAGATCAACGCCCCGACGCCTGAGGCCCCGGTGCTGGTCACCACCAACTTCGCCCTGACCTACTTCGCCGTGGCCTCCGAGACAGAGGCCACCAAGGTGCCGGCCTATCTGGTGGTGCAGGACACCGAGGGTCTCTGCGTCCTTGCCGCCTGGTCCACGGGGAAGTTCAGCGGGGAGACCATCGGCGAGTTCGTCAAGAAGGCCGGCCTTGAGGAGAAGGTGAAGAGCCGCAAGATCGTGATCCCCGGGCTTTTGGCCAGGATCAAGGGGGAGCTGGAGGACGAGTTGCCCGGTTGGGAGGTGATCGTGGGACCGAGGGAGGCCTCAGGGCTGTCCGCCTTCCTGCCGGATCTCGCCGGGAGGAGGTGAGATGGCGAAGGAGGAAGCCGAAGTAGTTGGAGAGGTCCTCTCCTCCTTCCCCAGAGAGCGGCGGTACCTGATCAGGATCCTTCAGGGCATCCAGTCCAAGGCGGGCTACCTCCCCGAGGAGGCGATGGGGGAGGTAGCCCGTTTTTTGGGGATCTCTGAGGCAGAGGTCTTCGGTGTAGCCACCTTCTACAACCAGTTCCGCTTCATACCCCTCGGGAGGTTCCACATCGTGGTGTGCATGGGCACGGCCTGCCATTCCCTCGGGGGGCAGTTGGTGCTGGACGGCTTCGAGCGGGAGCTGGACATCAAGGTGGGGGGGATAACGCCCGACAGGGAGTACTCGCTGGACCGGGTGGGCTGCATCGGCTGCTGCACCAAGGCCCCCGTGGTGGTGGTCAACGACAGGATCTATCCGAAGATGACCCCCTACAAGGTGGAGGAGGTCTTGGCGAAGCTCAAGGCCTCAGGGGAAGCCGAAGCGGAGGGCGATGGACTGGGAGGAGATACAGAGGAGGGCCTCTGAACGTTGGGAGGCCTTGCAGGAAGCCCCCATCCACATCCGGGTGGGTACTCCGACCTGTGGCAGGGCAGCCGGGGCCCTGGAGACGTTGCAGTACTTCCGGGAGCGGCTCCAAAAGGAGGGGATAGAGGCCGAGGTCACCGAGGTGGGGTGCATGGGCCTCTGTTTCGCTGAGCCTCTGGTGATCATCTCTAAGCCTGACTCCGGCTTCCCCCCATCTGCTACAGGAACGTGCTGTACGACGAGGTGCAGAAGCTGGTGGAGAACTACCTCATCGGGGACGATCCTTGTTTGGAGCTGGCCCTGGGGACGGTAGAGGTGGGAGAGGACGGGGCCCCCTTCATCCCTGAGATGGAGCGCTTCGAGGTGGAGCGGAGGTTGATCCTCCGCAACTGCGGCTGGATCGATCCCGGGGAGATAGATCACTACATCGCCCGGGGGGGATACAGCGCCCTGAGGAGGGTTCTGCTGGAGAAGGCCCCCGAAGAGGTCATCGCCGAGGTGGGGCGAGCGGGCCTCAGGGGCCGTGGCGGGGCAGGCTTTCACGCCTCCCGCAAGTGGGCCGCCTGCAGAAGGCAGAAGGCCTCTCCGAAGTACCTAATCTGTAACGCCGACGAGGGGGACCCCGGCGCCTTCATGGACAGGGTGGTCCTGGAGAGCGATCCCCACTCGGTCATCGAAGGGATGATCATAGCCGCCTATGCCATTGGGGCAGAACGCGGCTTCATCTACACCCGTATGGAATACCCCTTGGTGATAGAACGCCTGAAGGGGGCCTTGGAGCAGGCCCGGGAGTACGGATTCTTGGGCCATCGGATCTTCGGCTCCGAG
>QMLK01000064.1 GCA_003646705.1 Deltaproteobacteria bacterium
GCCATCCAACTGAGCTGTGCCTGGGTGTGGGCAGCAGAGGAATCGGGCATCATGGGCTATGTCTTCGACTTCGGGCGCGGCATCCACTACTCCACCCTCAAGTTCCAGAAGAAGGGCTATCGCGCCCTGGCGGTCAGGAGGGTGAAATAGGCGAGTTTGCGCGCCCTCTGGGCGCCGATGAAAACTCCAAGAAAGGAGGAGGTATCATGAGGAAAGGGTTTTTTGTGGTGGTTGCGGTCCTTTCGGCACTGGCCCTGGTGGGGACGGTCCTTCTAGGGACCCCGCCGGCTGTGGCCAAGATGAGATATGTGACCATAGGGACCGGCGGGGTCACGGGGGTTTACTATCCCCTGGGAGGGGCCATAAGCAAGATCGTCAACAAGAAGAAGAGCGTGCACAAAGTGAGGGTGAGTGTGGAGTCCACCGGCGGTTCCGTCTTCAACGTCAATGCAGTGATGGCCGGGGACCTGGAGTTCGGGATCGTGCAGTCGGACCGCCAGTACCAGGCCTGGTACGGGCTGAAGGAGTGGAAAGACGTGGGACCTCAGAAAGACCTGCGGGCCATCTGCAGCTTCCACCCCGAATCGGTCACCTTGGTGGCGGCTGTTGAGGCCGGGATCAAGACCTTTTACGACCTGAAAGGCAAGCGGGTCAACATCGGAAACCCCGGCTCTGGTCAGCGGGGCAACTCTATAGACGTCCTGACCGCCGCGGGGATCGACTGGCAGAAGGACATCGTCCCCGAAGGTCTCAAGGCCGCCGAAGCCCCCAAGATGCTTCAGGACGGCCGCATCGACGCCTTCTTCTATACCGTGGGACATCCGAGCGGAGCCATCAAAGAGGCCACCTCCGGAAGGAGGAAGGTCCGCTTCATCCCCATCCCTGACGATGTGGTCAAAAAACTCACCGACAAGTTCCCCTACTACGCCCCTGCGATAATCCCCATCAAGTTTTACCCCATGGCCGAAAACAAGGAAGACGTCCCCACCTTCGGCGTGAAGGCCACCTTTGTGACCTCCATCAAGGTCCCCGAGGACATCGTCTACATCATCACTAAGGAGATCTTCGAAAACCTAGAGGCCCTGAAGAAGATGCACCCTGCCCTAGGCATCCTGGAGAAGAGGGCGATGCTCCAGGGCTTGACCGCGCCCATCCACCCGGGGGCCATGAAGTACTACCGAGAGGTCGGGCTGGATAAGTACCTGAAGAAGTGATCGAAGAGGGGCGTCTCAAGGACGCCCCTCTTTCTCCCACCTATCGCCGGAGGAGCCCATGGAGGACCCGGAGATCGGTAAGGAGAAGGGGGTAGAGGAGGCCTGGAGGGTCGCCGAGGAGGCCGAGTTCGGGGCCAGAGCCCCCACGGGTTTCACAAAGCAGGTGAGCTGCGGGGTGGCGGCCCTCTGGTCCCTCTTTCAGCTGACGCTGCCCAAGCTGATCCTTTTGCCTTCGGTCTACATCAGGGCCATCCACCTGGCCTTCGCCATCTTCCTGGTCTACCTGAGCTACCCCGCCTTCAAAAGGATCCGCTTGGGTGGTCCCCTCTCCTTCCTCTCCTCCCGGGAGAGGGTCCATCTCATAGACTGGGTCCTGGCCATCCTGGCGGCCCTTGCGGCCCTCTACTTGGCCATAGACTACGAGGGCTTGAGCGCCAGACAGGGCTCCCCCCTCCTGAGGGACATCGTCTTCGGAGGGCTCCTGGTGATCCTGCTCCTTGAGGCGGCTCGCAGGTCCCTGGGGCCTGCCTTGAGTGTGGTGGCCGGGCTCTTCATCGTCTACGCCTTCTTCGGCCCCTACATGCCCGAGCTCATCGCCCACAAGGGGGTATCCCTGGGCCGCTTCATGGGCCAGATGACTATGTCCACCGAGGGGATTTACGGAATACCCCTGGACGTGTCAGCCACCATCGTTTTCCTATTCGTCCTTTTTGGGGCCATGCTCGACAAGGCCGGAGGCGGCCGCTATTTCGTGCAGCTCGCCCTGAGCCTTATGGGTCGCTACAAGGGCGGCCCCGCTAAGGCGGCCGTTTTGGCCAGTGGAATGACAGGGTTGATCTCCGGCTCGAGCATCGCCAACACCGTAACCACTGGCACCTTCACCATCCCCCTGATGAAGAGCGTGGGCTACCCACCCAAGAAGGCGGCGGCTGTGGAGGTGGCCGCCAGCACCAACGGCCAGCTCATGCCCCCCATCATGGGGGCGGCAGCCTTCATCATCGCGGAGTATTGCAACATCTCTTACATAGGTGTAGTCAAGGCTGCCTTCATCCCCGCCATCATCTCCTACATCGCCCTCATCTACATCACACACCTGGAGGCCTCAAAACTCGGCCTCAAGGGGCTGTCAAAGGAGAGGGTACCCCAGTTCCTCAAGATCCTGCCCCAGGGGCTCCATTTCCTCATCCCCCTGGCCTTCTTGGTCTACCAGCTCATGATCATGAGGCGGTCACCGGAGCTCGCGGCCTTTTACGCCATCTGTTCTTTGGTGGCACTGATGTTCGTAAAGCACCCCATCGAGGCCGCAAGGCGCGGGGACTCGATCTGGCACGGCCTGAAGGAAGCGGCCAGGCTCCTCTGGGAGAGCTTGGTGGCGGGAGGCAGGAACATGATGGGGATAGGGGTGGCGGTCTCCGCCGCGGGGATCGTGGTGGGGGTTGTAACCATGGGCCTCGGTGGGATGATCGCCGAGGTGATCGACTACATCTCGGGGGGCAACATCATTGTATTGCTCGTGGTCACGGCCATAGCCAGCCTCATCTTGGGAATGGGCCTCCCCACCACGGCCAACTACATCGTCATGGCATCGCTTACTGCCCCGGTGATCGTGGAGGTGGGCAGTGCCTACGGACTGGTGGTGCCGCTGATCGCCGCCCACCTCTTTTGCTTTTTCTTCGGTATCCTGGCAGACGACACGCCACCTGTGGGCCTGGCTGCCTACGCCGCCTCGGCCATCGCCAAGTCTGACCCCATCCCCACGGGGGTCCAGGGTTTCCTCTACGACATCCGCACAGCCATCCTCCCCTTTATGTTCATCTTCAACACCGACTTGCTGCTGGTGAATGTCCACTCCTTTTGGCACGCGGCCTTGGTCTTCACCACGGGCGTAGTGGGGATGTTGGCCTTCGCGGCCCTAACGCAGCGGTGGCTCATCACCCGTACCAGGATCTACGAGATGGCCCTCCTAGCCCTGGTCACCCTGATCATGCTGAGGCCTGACCTTTTCATATCCAAGTTCCAATTCGGGAACAAGTTCGTGTGGTATTTGATCGGCTTCACCCTCTACGGCTTTATCTTCCTCCTTCAGCACATCAGGGTGAGGATTACGACAAAAGCCTGAAGGAGGAGGTGAAATGCTTCCGGAGATAAAACACATCCTCTACACCACGGACTTATCCCCCAACGCCGCCTACGCTTTCCGCTACGCCCTGAGGATCGCCAGGGGACAAGGGGCGAAGATCACCATCATGCATGTACTGCCCAGGATAGACCCCACCCTGGCCGTCCCCATAGCGGCCTACATGGGAGAGGAGAGGTTCTATCGCCTCTGGGAGGAGCGAAAGGAGGAGGTCATTCAGCGGATCAGAGAACGCCTCAGGCGCTTCGCCGAAAAGGAACTCGGCGAGGCCCCTGAGGTCATGGAGGCGGTCTCAGAGATCCGGGTGGTGGAGGGGGACCCAGCGGCGGAGATCCTTCAGGAGGTGGACCGTGGGGACTACGACATGGTGGTCATGGGCTCCCACAGCAAGGGCCTTATCCCTCACGCCTTCTTAGGGGATGTGGTTACCAAGGTCCTGAGGCGGATAAACAAGCCCGTGTTAGTGGTACCCATCCCCAGCGGGAAGCTCGATCTCACCTTCGAGGAGATCTGATCCTCCTTGACGTCCCCCGAGGCGCCCTATACTATCTCCTCAAGGAAGGAGGTGGGAACGATGGCGCGAACGGGGGTCTTCTTCCATCCCATAATGGCCCAAGGGGTCTGGCCCATCATCGGGAACAAGTTCGAGCGCTTCCCCGAGGTGATGGAGGAGGTCCTGAAGCTGCCGGGGGTGGAGCTCATTACCGCCGAACCAGCCTCGGAGGAACTCCTCTGCAAGTGTCACAGACCAGATTACCTGCAACGGGTCAAGGCCTCTTGGTACTGGCAAGGGGCGGTGAGGGCGGTGGGTGGCTGCGTCCAGGCTTCTGAGATGGTCGCCAGGGGCGAGTTGCGCAACGCCCTGGTCTTCTCGGTGGCCGCAGGGCATCACGCCTCGGCCTCCTCGGGCTGGGGAGGGACGTATCTGGCCTGCATTGCGCCCTCGGTCGCCAACTTGAGGGAAAAGGGCCTCATCGGACGGGTGGCCATCCTCGACACCGACTGCCATCACGGCGACGGCACCAGGAGCTTCTTCCTCGAGGACCCTGAGGTCCTCCACGTCTGCTTCTGCCACTCCGACTGGGTGAGCCCCGACGGCACCAAGGTGGACGTAGCCGTGCCCTTCAGCACAGGGGACGAGGAGTACCTGAGGAGGGTCGAGCAGGAGTTCTGTTCCCGAGCCAAGGACTTCGGACCGGCGTTGATCTTCCACAACTTTGGCCACGACACCTGTGACGGCGACTACGGCGACAGGGGCCTATCGCCGGAGTTCTTCCCGCGCCTTGCCGAGCGGATCAAGGAACTGGCGGAGGAGGTCTCCCAGGGCCGTTACGTCATCATCACCCACGGCGGCGCTCGCAAGGACGTGGCGGAGAGGATCTTCCCGGAGATCGTGCGCCTTTTGGCCTCATGAGGACGGCGGCCCTGATCCTTGCCGGAGGAAGGGGGGAACGGATGGGGCGAGAGGTCCCCAAACAGTTCCTCCCCCTCGGAGGGGAACCCCTGATACGGCGCACCACCAGGCCCTTTGAGACCTCAAAGGGGATCGATCGGCTCGTCCTCGTCGTCCCAGAGGACTGGGTCGAGGGGACCCGGCGCATCATGCAAGGGACCGCCAAGCCCCTGGAGGTGGTCCCAGGGGGGGCCACCCGTCAACTCTCCTCCCTTCGGGGCCTCAAGGCCCTTGAGGGGTCCCCGCCGGATTACGTGCTGATCCACGCCGGGGTGCGCCCCTTCGTGACCGTGGAGATGATCGAGGAGGTCCTCTCCTTCGCCCCAAGGGCCGTTACCTTCGCCTTACGGGCCACAGAGACCCTGGTGGAGGTCGAGGGAGGCAGGGTCCAAGGGGTGCTCGACAGGGAGAGGGTCTACCACGTCCAGACCCCCCAGGGCTTCCCCTTCGCCGAGATCTTAAAGGCCCACCTCGAGGCCCAGCGAGACGGCCTAAAAGAGGCCCCCGATGACGCGAGCCTGTTGCTTAGGCTGGGAGGGGAGGTCTGGGTCCTGGAAGGAGACCCCCGTAACCTCAAGATCACCTTTGCTGCGGATCTGCAGCTGGCCGAGGCCCTCCTGAAGACCTCCCTTCAAGGGCCTCGGGGGGGATGAGGGGGGTTGCAAAGTGGCGAACCTCTCTTACACCTCCTTCCCCTCCCCCATCGGCACCCTCTGGCTCTTGGGCGACTCAAGGGGGCTGATGAGGCTCAAGATCGGGGGGACGGAGGAGGACTTCCTACAGGAGGTGGTGGGCCCCTACGGCCCTCCCTCCCCATCCTCCCTTTCCCTTCGTCTGCCCCTGTCCGAGCTCGAGGCCTACTTCGAGGGCCGCCTTCGACACTTCAGCACCCCCCTCTTCCCAAGGGGCACCGCCTTCCAAAGGAGGGTTTGGGAGGTGGTGAAGGAGATCCCCTACGGAGAGGTCATCTCCTACGGAGAGGTGGCCAGCAGGATGGGACACCCCCGCTCTGCCAGGGCGGTGGGTTTGGCCTTGGCCGCCAACCCCTTGCCCATCTTCATCCCTTGTCACAGGGTGGTGAGGGCAGATGGGGGGCTCGGCGGTTTCTCGTCGGGCTTAGAGGTGAAGCGATGGCTCCTCGGCTTCGAGAGAGGGGACCTCTGAGGCTCAAGGACCTCTTCCTTCTGCCCCTCGGGGGCTTCCTCGTCGCAGTTGGGATAGTGGGGTTCCTCTTGCCGCTGCTTCCGGGCTTCCCCTTCTTTCTGGCGGGACTGGCCCTCCTCGGGGCCAGGATCCCTTCCCTCAGGAGGAGGCTTGAGGACTACAAATGGAGGATAAAAAGGCGGCGATTCGGCAGGAGGTCTGGCGGAGGCTCGCCTCCTCCCCAGGGGTGATCCCCCCCTTCCCCGGCCAAGGTCGGGCGGCCGAGAGGCTGAGGGCCCTGCCCGAATACAAGGAGGCCACCACCGTAA
>QMLK01000065.1 GCA_003646705.1 Deltaproteobacteria bacterium
CACTACACGCGGCTTAAGGGTCAGCCCCTGAGGACGGTGGCGGCCGTCTTGCGGGATCTGCTCTCACGGACGCCGAAGGAGAGGATCGCCGGGGTGGCCTTCACGGGCTCAGGGGGCAAGATCCTGGCCGAGATCTTCCGCGGTCCCTTCTACAACGAGATCATCGCCCAGGCCAAGGCGGTGGAGAGGTTTCACCCCGAGGCCAGGACCGTCATGGACATAGGGGGAGAGGACTCGAAGCTCATCCTCCTGGAGGACGAGGGGGGGCGCTTGCGGATCCTGGACTTCTCCATGAACACGCTGTGTGCCGCCGGCACCGGCAGCTTCCTCGATCAGCAGGCGAGCCGTTTGGGGCTCACCATAGAGGAGTTTGGGGAGCTGGCCCTCAAGTCCGAGAACCCACCGCGGATAGCTGGCCGCTGCAGCGTCTTCGCCAAGAGCGACATGATCCACCTTCAGCAGATCGCCACCCCGGACTACGACATCGTGGCTGGCCTCTGTTACGCCCTGGCCCGCAACTTCAAGAGCAACATCGGAAAAGGCGCCGAGTTCCGCCGCCCTGTAGTCTTCCAGGGCGGGGTGGCGGCCAACGTGGGGATGCGGCGGGCCTTCAAGGATGTGCTGGAGCTCTCCGATGGAGAGCTCATCGTGCCAGAGCACTTCGCCTCCATGGGGGCCATCGGGGCGGTGTTGCTCGCCCTGGAGGAGGGCAGATTCGCAGGGGACTTCCCCGGCGTGGAGCCCCTGGAGCGCTTCATCGCCTCCCAACGGGAGGAGCGGGAGGCCTGGGAACCGCTCCTCCTGAGGCCGGAGCACCTCGAGGAGAGGTCCAAGGTCTGGCGCCCCCGGGTTGAGCCCGGCCAGAGGGTCCCGGCCTACCTCGGCATAGACGTCGGTTCCATCTCCACCAACCTAGTGGTGATCGACTCGGAGGGCCGGGTGCTGGCCAAGCGCTACCTGATGACCGCCGGTAGACCCATCGAGGCGATCCGCAAGGGGCTCAAGGAGATAGGGGAGGAGATAGGCCACCTGGTGGAGATCCAGGGGGTGGGGACCACGGGTTCGGGTCGCTACCTCACCGGGGACTTCGTGGGGGCGGACGTCGTGAGGAACGAGATCACCGCCCAGGCCACCGCCGCCATCCACATCGACCCGGAGGTGGACACCATCTTCGAGATCGGCGGCCAGGACTCCAAGTACATCAGCATAGACCGCGGCGTGATCGTCGACTTCGAGATGAACAAGGTCTGTGCCGCCGGCACCGGCAGCTTTCTGGAGGAGCAGGCCGAGAAGCTCGGCCTCGACATAAAGTCGGACTTCCAGGAGCTGGCCCTAAGGGCCAAGGCCCCGGTGAAGATGGGGGAGCGGTGCACCGTCTTCATCGAATCGGACTTGGTGCACCACCAACAGCGGGGGGCCCCGGTGGATGACCTGGTGGCAGGGCTCTGCTACTCCATCGTGCTCAACTACCTGAATCGGGTGGTGGGGGACAGGAGGATCGGCAAGAGGATCTTCTTCCAGGGGGGTACGGCCTTCAACCGCGGGGTAGTGGCGGCCTTCGAGCGGGTGCTGGGCCGGGAGATCATCGTGCCGGAGAACCACGATGTGACCGGCGCCATCGGGGCGGCCCTTTTGGCCATGAAGGAGAGGACGTGGGAGAGGTCGAAGTTCAAGGGTTTCGACCTCTACAATCGCCGCTACGAGATCACCACCTTCGAGTGTAAGGGCTGCCCCAACATGTGCCTCATCCGTAAGGTGAGCGTGGAGGGGGAGAGGCCTCTCTTTTACGGGAGCCGCTGCGAGAAGTACGATGTAGTGCGCAAGAGGCGCCGAACGGAGATCCCCGATCTGTTCGCCGAGAGGGAGCGGCTTCTGCTGGCCACCTACCCGGGGGAGGAGGCGCTCCTGGAGGATGCCCCCGAGATCGGGGTGCCTCGGTGCCTCACCTTCCACGAGCTCTTCCCCTTCTGGAAGGCCTTCTTCACGGAGCTGGGCTTCCGGGTGGTGCCCTCCGATCCGACCAACAAGGAGCTGATCAGGCGGGGGGTGGAGTCGGTAGTGGCCGAGACATGTTTTCCCGTGAAGGTCGGCCACGGCCACGTGTTGAACCTCCTGGAGAGGGGCGTAAGGAGGCTCTTCATACCCAGCATCATCAGCATGCCCAAGTTCAGGGAGGACTTCGAGCACGCCCAGACCTGCCCCTACGTTCAGTCCTTCCCCTACGTGGTCCGCTCGGCCATCCCCTTTGAGCGCTATGGGGCTGAGGTCTTGAGCCCGGTGGTGGCCTTCGGTCTGGGGCCGAAGGAGGTGGAGAAGGCCCTGATAGAGCTCGGGGGGCGGCTGGGCCGGAGCCCTTCGGAGGTGAGATGGGCCTTGAGGTGTGCTTGGGACTTCCAGGAGCGCTTCTTCAAGGCCTGCAAGGCCAGGGGTAAGGAGGTCTTGGAGGGGCTGAGGGAGGGGGATCGGGCCATGGTGATCGTCGGCCGTCCCTACAACACCTGTGACTCGGGGGTGAACCTTGACATCCCCAGGAAGCTCCGGGACCTGGGGCTGCTCTCCATCCCCATGGACTTCTTGCCCCTGGAGGAGATGGCCGACCGCGAGGGCCTCCGGGAGATGTACTGGCGCTACGGCCAGAGGATCCTGGCTGCGGCCCACCTGGTGAAGGAGGACCCGCGGCTCTTCCCCATCTACATCTCCAACTTCGGCTGTGGTCCCGACTCCTTCATCGGCCACTTCTTCAGGGACGTCATGCAGGGGAAGCCCTCGCTGCTGCTGGAGATAGACGAGCACAGCGCTGATGCCGGCGTGATAACGCGGCTTGAGGCCTTCTTGGACAGCCTCAAGCACGCCCGTCCCCCCGAGGGTAAAGCCCAGAGGCGAGGGAGGATCGCGGGGGAGGCGGGCCGCATCATCTACATCCCCTACATGTGCGATCACGCCTTTGCCTTCGCCGCTGCCTTCGAGGCCTGCGGGGTGAAGGCCAAGGTCTTCCCCGAATCGGATCAAGATACCCTCTACTGGGGCCGCAGGTACACCTCAGGCCGTGAGTGTTACCCCTGCATCCTCACAACGGGCGACATGGTCAAGCTGGTCAAGAGCCCCGACTTCGACCCAGAACGTTCCGCCTTCTTCATGCCCTCGGGCAACGGACCCTGCCGCTTCGGCCAGTACCACCGCTTCCACCGCCTGGTGCTCGATGAATTGGGTTACAGCCAGGTCCCCATCTACTCCCCCAACCAGGACGAGACCCTCTACAAGGACCTGGGGATCCTGGGTTCCAAGTTCTCGCGCCTCGGCTGGTGGGCCATTGTGGCGGTGGATCTGCTGCAGAAGAAGCTCCTGGAGACTCGCCCCTACGAGGTCAACCCCGGGGAGACGGATCGCGTCTATCGGGAGTGCCTCCAGAGGCTCTGCGAGGTCCTGCGGGGGGACCCCAAGATCGACGAGGTGGTGAAGGTCCTGGAGGAGGCCCGACGCAGGATGGACGCCATCCCGGTGAAGGAGAAGGGCTCCAAGCCCAAGATCGGGGTGGTTGGAGAGATCTACGTCAGGATGAACCGCTTCAGCAACGAGGACGTGATCTGCAAGATCGAGGCCTTGGGAGGGGAGGCGCGGCTGGCCCCCATGGTGGAGTGGATCCACTACATCAACAAGATGGCGAAACGCAGGGCCCTGAAGCGCGGCCATCTGTCCAATTACCTGGGGCTTCTGCTCAAGGAGTACTATCAGAAGAAGGACGAGAGGAGGCTGGCCGAGGCCTTCAGGGGTTCCATAGAGGAGCCGGAGGAGCCTCCCACCTCTACGATCTTGGAGTTGGCCCGCCCCTATCTGCACGACTCCTTCGAAGGGGAGGCGATCCTCACGGTGGGGAAGACCGTCGATTACGCCCTCAAAGGGGCAAGCGGCGTGGTGAACGTGATGCCCTTCAGTTGCATGCCGGGGACCATCACCAGCGCGATCCTCAAGCGCTACAAGGAGCTGAACGGGAACTTCCCGGTGTTGAACATGGCCTACGACGGCCAGGAGCAGAGCAACATCCTTACGCGCCTTGAGGCCTTCATGTACCAGGCCCGCCAGTACCGGGAGAGGATGCGCGAAGGGCACTCCCTCAGCCCTCCCGCGGGCGGTAGGCCTCTACGGGGTTGACCAGACCGCCTATCCCCTCGATCCGCACCTCCACCTGGTCCCCCACCTTCATGGGACCGATCCCTGAAGGGGTCCCCGTGGCGATGACGTCCCCCGGCAGCAGCGTCATCACCTGCGAGGTGAAGCTCACCAGTTGATAGGGGTCGAAGATGAGTCGGGAGGTGCGGGTCGACTGGCGGAGCTCCCCGTTGAGGTAGGTCTCGAGCAAGAGGTCCCTCGGGTCCAGCTCCGTCTCTATCCAGGGGCCTAAGGGGGCGAAGGTGTCGAAGCCCTTGGCCCGGGTCCATTGCTTGTCCTTGTACTGGAGGTCTCGGGCGGTGACGTCGTTGAAGCAGGTGTAGCCGAGGATGTAGCGAGGGGCCTCCTCCGGGGATACGTCCTTGGCCCTTTGGGAGATCACCACCGCCAGCTCCCCCTCGTAGTCCACCCTCTCGGAGGAGGGGGGGTAGAGGATGGCCTCCCCTGGGCCGATGACGGCCGTGGAGGGCTTCAGGAAGATGAGCGGTTCGGAGGGCAGCTTAAGCCCCACCTCCTCAGCGTGGTCCCGGTAATTCAGGCCCAGGGCCACGATCTTGGAGGGTGAGACCGGAGGAAGCAGCTTGGCCTCCTCGAGGGGCAGCTCTTCTCCAATCGGGTTGAGGCCGGAGAAGGGGTCCCCCTCGGCCAGGGTCAGCCTCTCCCCGTCCACGAAGCCGTAGACCTCCCTTTCCTTCCACAGAACTCGGGCGATCTTCATCGCGTCCTCCTCTGAGGATGTGGAGTATAAGGGAGGCTGACGTAAAATTTAAGCCCCTTTGGTGACTTCAGCCGCCCCTTGCCAGGAGGGGACCTTCGGAAGGGGTCGACAGGAGGGCTGAGCAGCGGGGGCAGAAGCCGGGGTCCTTCCTGTCCGTGTCGAAGAGGCTGTTGGAGAAATGCATCACGCATCGGGGATTTGGGCAGTGGCCAAGCCCCCAAGTGTGGCCCAGTTCGTGGAGCACTTCCTTCAGCACCCGCTCGAGGAAGAGCTCCCCGTTGGGTTCAAGGCCGTAAAACTCCTGCCTCAGCCTCGGCAGGGCCACCACTGCTCGGCCCGTAGATCGGTCGGCCAGGCCGAAGATGAAGTTAAGCCCGGGGACGTAGAGGTCCGCATCGACGAGGCCTACATGGCGATCCTCCTCCCCTATGGGCAGGCTCTCGAGGAAGGCCTCCCCTCGGTACTGCCGCCTGAAGGGGTCGTAGGCCCTGTTGGGATAGGTCAACCTTTGCCGGGTTACGACCTCCTGTCCCAGTACGGGGGGTAGCTCTCGCTCCAGATAACCGAAGACCTCTGATGCTATCTCATCGAAGGGAACCAGGTAGATCATCTCGTTATGATCAGTAGTCATCGGCCCCTGCGTTGTAAAGACCCCCGGGACGTGTTATAAAAGGCCCGTGAGGTCGCTCTTCGGCTGCCTTTTGGCCCTCCTTTTGGCAAGCAAAGTCCTTGCCACAGTGGAGTTCCCCTCCCCCCGAGGGGCGGTCAACGACTTCGCGGGGGCGATTCCCGAGGAGTACGAAGCGAGGATGGAGTCCCTGGCCAGGGACTTTTGGCAGAGGGCGAAGGTGGCCCTGGTGGTGGCCGTCTTTCCAGAGCTCGGCGGTGAGCCCATCGAGGAGTTCACCAACAGGCTCTACGAGACCTGGGGTATCGGGGGAAGGGGAGAGGACAGAGGGCTTTTGATCGTGCTCGCCCTGAGGGAGAGGCGCTTGAGGGTGGAGACGGGCTATGGCCTCGAGGGAATCCTGCCCGATGGCAAGGTGGGAGCGATCATGGACCGCTACATGATCCCCTACCTCAAACGGGGCGACTACGGCAAGGGGCTTTATATGGGGATGCTGGCCTTCGCCCACGCGGTGGCCGAGGCCGAGGGCATAAGGTGGAAGGAGGGACCGGTGGGTGTAAGGGCCATCCCCGTGAGGAGGAAGGCCTTTCCCATCGCTCCTCTGCTCCTCCTGCTCTTCCTGTTCTCCATGGGCGCCTTCGTGGGGAGGCGCAGGAGGCGTCCCCCTGCTGTGCTCTTCTTCCCTTGGGTCACCGCTGGTCCCATAGGCGGCACCTACGAGGGCTTCGGGGGCTTTGGGG
>QMLK01000066.1 GCA_003646705.1 Deltaproteobacteria bacterium
ACAAGGACAGGCTGCGGGAGTCCAACAGGCGCCTGCTGGAGCGGATGGAGGTCTCTCTCAAGGAGAGGGAGGGGCAACTGAGGGCCCTCTCGGGGAAGCTCCATGGACTCAGCCCCCTGGCCGTCCTCGGGAGGGGTTACTCCATCACCTGGCGCTTGCCGGACCGCAGGATCATCAAGGACTCCCGGGAGGTACAGATCGGGGATACGGTGGAGGTCACCCTGGCCAAGGGAGGGATCAGGTGTCGAGTGAAGGAAAGGCACTGAGGGGATGGCCCCTGATCCTCCTCGTCGTGACCCTGGCCACCCCGGCCTTGGGGCTCCAACTTCGGAGCTGTCCCGCGTCCCTTGGCCAAGGGGAGATGGCCGTAGTGGAGGTCCAGGCGAAGGGGAAGGTAACGGGGGGCTTCGCCGGAGAACCCCTCTTCTTCTTCCCCTATGCCCCCGACCTCTACAGGGCCTTGATAGGGGTGGACCTTGAAGCCGAACCGGGACCCAGAGGCCTCCAAGTGGCGGAGGGGGAGAGGGTCTTGAGGGCCACGGTGATGGTGAAGAGGCGTCCCTTCGGGCTGCAGCGCCTCAACCTCCCTCCGGAGATGGTGGAGCTCAGGGGAGAGGCCCTCCGACGGGTGAGGAGGGAAAAGGCCCTGATCCGCAGGGCCCTGCTGGGGACGAAGCCGCAGCCCCTCTGGAGGAGGCCCTTCCTTCTGCCCCTGCGAGGGAGGATCACCGGGGCCTTCGGCCTTCAGCGCCTGATCAACGGCCGTTTCAGGTCCCGCCACACAGGGCTCGACATCGCCGCCCCAGAGGGGACCCCAGTGGTCGCCACCAACGACGGAGTGGTAGTTTTGGCCTCCAGCTTGTATCTGGAGGGCAATACCGTTATAATGGACCACGGTTTGGGCCTTTACTCCTTTTATCTCCATCTTAAGGAGTTTTTCGTAAAAAGGGGCCAAAGGATCCAGAGGGGCAAGGTCTTGGGCCTTGTAGGGGTGAGCGGTCGCGCCAGCGGCCCCCATCTCCATTGGGGGGTGGTCCTGAGGGGAAAGAGGGTCGACCCCCTGTCCCTCCTTGAGGCCCTGGGGGAGCAGGGATGGAAGAGAGGTCTTTCGAGGAGGCCCTGAAGGAGCTGGAGGAGATCGTCGAGCGGCTTGAAGGGGGAGACCTCCCCCTGGAGGAGTCGCTTCAGCTCTTCGAGAGGGGTGTGGGGCTGGCGCGCTTCTGTCACCGAAAGCTCGAAGAGGCCAAGAGGAGGGTGGAGGTCCTCGTCAAGGAGGGATCGGAGCTGGTGCCGCGCCCCTTCGAACCGGAGGAAGAGGGTGGACCTTGAGGCTTACCTGAGGGAGAAGAGGGAGATGGTGGAGGAGGCCCTCCAGAGGTACCTCCCCCAAGAGGACGCCATCCCCTCCCAGCTCCCCAAGGCGATGAGGTACAGCGTCTTCACGGGGGGCAAACGCATAAGGCCGGTGCTGATGCTCGCGGCCTGCGAAGCGGTGGGAGGGGACCCGAGGAAGGCCCTCCCCTTCGCCTGCGCCCTGGAGATGATCCACACCTACTCCCTCATCCACGACGACCTGCCCGCCATGGACGACGACGACTTCCGCCGTGGCTTCGCCACCAGCCACCGCGTCTTCGGGGAGGCCATGGCCATCCTGGCGGGGGACGCCCTGCTGACTGAGGCCTTCAGGCTCATGGCCAGCCCCGAGGCCAGGGGGGAACTACCAGAGGGCCTGGTGCTCGAGGTGATCGCCGATATCGCCCAAGCCGCTGGAGTGACGGGCATGGTTGGGGGACAGGCCCTGGACGTGGAGTCCGAGGGGAGGGATGTAGACCTGGAGACCCTCCGGTGGATCCACCACCACAAGACCGCGGCGATGATCTCCGTGGCGGTGAGGACCGGGGCCAAGATCGGAGGGGCGACCTCAGAGGAGCTGGAGGCCCTCGAGCGGTACGGGAAGGCCATCGGCTTGGCCTTCCAGGTGGTGGACGACATCTTGGACGTGGAGGAGGAGAAGGCGGCCACCTATCCCCGAGTGGTGGGCCTCCCCGAGGCCAAGAGGGAGGCGGAGAGGTTGCTACAGGAGGCCTTAGAGGCCTTGGAGCCGCTACGGGAGAGGTCGGAGCCCTTGCAGGCCATAGCCCAATTCATAGTGGAGCGGTCCTTCTGAGATGGAAAAGGTCTTGGAAAAGATGGATTCCCCTGAGGATCTGAGGAGGCTCCCTCGGGAACTGCTCCCCCAGTTGGCCCAAGAGGTGAGGGAAGAGATCATACGGGTGGTTTCCGAGCGAGGGGGGCACCTGGCCCCGAGCTTGGGGGCGGTGGAGTTGACCATAGCGCTCCATTACTGCTTCGACACCCCTCGGGACAAGATCCTCTGGGACGTGGGCCATCAGGCCTACGCCCACAAGATCCTCACCGGTCGCAGGGACCGCTTCCGGACGCTCAGACAGCGGGGGGGCATAAGCGGCTTCCCCCGTAGGGCCGAGAGCCCTTATGACGTCTACGACAGCGGCCACTCAGGCGGGGCCCTGCCCGTGGCCCTGGGGATGGCAGAGGCCAAGGCCCTCCGGGGGGAGGACTTCAGGGTGGTGGCGGTGATCGGCGATGGCACCCTGACTACCGGCGTGGCCTTTGAGGCCATGAACTGCGCCGGCGCTTGGAAGAGCGACCTCATCGTCGTGCTCAACGACAACGAGATGTCGATCTCCAAGAGCGTAGGGGCGCTGTCCGCTTACCTGAACCGGATCATGACCGGCCAGTGGGTGACCCGTTTCCGCGAGGACCTGAAGCGGCTCCTGCACGAGGTCCCAGGGGGCAGGAGGCTCTTCCGCCTGATGAAGTACGCCGAAGAGGCCTTAAAGGGGGTCTTCACCCCGGGGCTGCTCTTCGAGGAGCTGGGTTTCAAGTACGTGGGCCCCTTGGACGGCCACAACCTCTACCACCTGATCGAGACCCTGGAGAACGTGAAGAGGCTGAAGGGCCCGGTGCTACTCCACGTGATAACCAAAAAGGGCAAGGGCTACCCCCCTGCCGAAGAGGACCCTACCCTCTTTCACGGCGTCGGCAAGTTCGATCGCTCAAGCGGCACCTTCCCGGGCAGCGGGGGCCCTCCCACATACACGGAGGTCTTCGGCAGGACCTTATTGGAATTGGCGTCGAAGGACGAGCGTATAGTGGCCATCACCGCAGCCATGCCCCTCGGCACGGGCCTTGCGGAGTTCGCCAAGAGGTTCCCTGATCGCTTCTTCGACGTGGGGATAGCTGAGCAGGCGGCGGTGAGCTTAGCGGCCGGACTGGCCCTGGAGGGATTGAGGCCGGTGGTGGCCATCTACTCCACCTTCCTGCAGCGCGCCTATGACCAGATCGTCCAGGAGGTGGCCCTGCAGAGACTGCCGGTGCTGTTCGCCGTGGACAGGGGAGGGATCGTGGGGGAGGACGGCCCGACACACCACGGCCTCTTCGACCTCTCCTATCTGCGATCAGTGCCAGGGATGACGGTGATGGCCCCCAAGGACGAGGGGGAGCTGCGACAGATGCTCTGGACGGCCCTCGGAAGGGAGGACGGCCCCGTGGCCCTCCGCTACCCCAGATCCCGGGGGGTTGGGGTTCCCCTGGAGGGAGAACCCCAACCCTTGGAGTGGGGGAAGGGGGAGGTGCTGAGGGAGGGCTCGCGGCTCCTGATCCTGGCCATAGGCTCCATGGTCTACCCCGCCTTGGAGGCGGCTGAGCTGCTCGCCTCCCAAGGGCTAAGCCCCACCGTGGTCAACGCGCGGTTCGTGAAGCCCTTGGACGAGGCCCTGGTCCTCAGGCTCGCTCGAGGGCACGAGGCGTTGCTGACCGTGGAGGAGAACGTCCTGGAAGGGGGCTTCGGCAGCGCCGTGCTGCAACTCCTGGAGAGGGAGGGGGTCCTCAAACGCGTCAAGTGCATGGGGGCCCCTTCCGAATTCCTGGAGCACGGCACCAGGGGGGAACTCCTCGAGGCCTACGGCCTCGGCCCTGAATCCATCTGCCGGGAAGCCCTGAGGCTCGTGGGGTGAAGAAGGAGAGGCTCGACAAGCTCCTGGTCAAGAGAGGGCTGGCCCCAAGCCGGGAACGCGCCCAGGCCCTGATTATGGCAGGGGGGGTCCTGGTGGAGGGCCAAAGGGCCACCAAGGCCGGACAACAGGTGAGGGAAGACGCCTCGCTGGAGCTGCTCGGCGACCCCATCCCCTACGTCAGCCGCGGCGGGCTGAAGCTCGAGGGAACCCTCGATCACTTTGGGGTAACGGTACGGGGAAAAGTGGCCATGGACGTCGGGGCCTCCACAGGGGGGTTCACCGATTGCCTGCTCAAGCGGGGGGCCAGGAAGGTCTACGCCGTGGACGTGGGCTATGGGCAACTGCACTGGAGACTGCGCCAAGACCCGCGGGTGGTCTGCCTCGAACGGCGCAACATCCGCTACCTCCGGAAGGATGAGGTGCCTGAGGAGGTGGACCTGGTCACCATCGACACCTCCTTCATCTCCCTGAGGCTGGTCATACCGGCCGCCCTCAAGTTCGTCAAACCCCAAGGGGAGCTCCTCGCCCTCATAAAGCCCCAGTTCGAGGTGGGCAGGGGGGAGGTCGAGAAGGGAGGAGTGGTCAGGGACCCGGAGAAGCACCGGCGGGTGATCCAGGGGATATGGTCCTTCTGTGAGGAACTGGGCCTTCGGCCCCAGGGGGTGATGGAGTCACCCCTCCGTGGCCCTAAAGGGAACAAGGAGTTCTTCATCTACCTCCGGAAAGGGGAGGATGGGGAGGCCTGAGGAACCGAAGCCGGCCAAGCTGATCATGAGTCTCCTCAGCCGCAGCGACGATTTCCTCCACCAGGCCCTGGAGCTCTTGCAGAGGAGTTACGGGGAGGTGGACTTCAAGAGCGACCCCCTGCCCTTCCACTGGACCCGCTACTATGAGCAGGAGATGGGTCCGGGGCTTTTCAGGCGTTTCGTCTCCTTTGCCCCCCTCATCAGAAGGGAGGCCTTGGTGGAGATCAAGCTCCACACCAACGAGGTAGAGGCGTCTCTGGCCGAAGGGGACAAGAGGCGGGTCAACATAGATCCCGGCTACATCACCGCCGAGCACCTCATCCTCGCCAGCACCAAGGGGGCCCCCCACAGGCCCTACCTGGGCAGGGGCATCTACGCCGACCTGACCCTCCTCTACAGGGAGGGGGCCTTCAGACCCCTGCAGTGGACTTATCCCGACTACGCCTCCGAGGAGGTGAGGAGGTTGCTCGAGGGGGTCCGAAGGAGGTATCTGGAGCAGTTGAGGGAGCTGAGGGATGATTAGGAGCATGACGGGCTACGGTAGGGCCTCTGGCGAGACCTCCCTGGGGGAGGTGAGGGTGGAGGTCCGATCCCTCAACCATCGCTTCCTGGACCTCAACATCAGGGCCCCGAAGGAGCTTTCAGCCTTGGAGATGGAGATGCGGGACCTGATAAGGTCCAAGGTTTACAGGGGTAAGGTGGACCTGACGCTCAGGATAGAGGGAACCTCCGAGGGCCCTCCTCGGATGAGGCTGGAGGTGGACTGGGGGCTCATCGAGACCTACCTCGGGGCCCTCGAGGCCATAAAGGAGCGCTACGGCCTCGAAGGGAGACCGAACCTCGAACACATCCTCTGGGCCAGGGAACTCCTCTCCTTCCGCGAGGTGGAGGTGCAGAAGGAGGTGTGGGAGGAGCTGAGACCCGTAGTGCTCGAGGCCCTGGAGGCGCTGCTGGAAAGCCGCCGCAGGGAGGGGCAAAAGATCCAGGAGGACCTGGAGGCTCGCCTCGAAAGGGTCAGGCAGTACCTGGGGGAAATAGAAGAGAGGGCCCCTCGGGTGGTCGAGGAATATCGGAGGCGGCTCTCCGAGAGGCTGAAGCAGCTCCTGACCGGGGAGTTCGAGCAAGGCAGGTTCGAACAGGAGGTGGTCTACTTCGCGGAGAGGTCCGACATCACCGAGGAGGTGGTGAGGCTTCGCAGCCATCTGGAGGAGTTCCGGAGGCGCCTCCAGGGGGAAGGACCGGTGGGGAGGGCCCTGGACTTCCTCCTGCAGGAGATGAACCGCGAGACCAACACCATAGGCTCCAAGGCCAACGACCTGGAGATAGTCCAGAGGGTCTTGGCCATCAAGGAGGAGATAGAGAAGCTACGGGAACAGGTCCAGAACATGGAGTGAGCAGATGGGGGGATCGGGCAAGAGGTTGAAACTGGTCAACGTGGGATTCGGCAA
>QMLK01000067.1 GCA_003646705.1 Deltaproteobacteria bacterium
CCTTGGAGATCCCCAACCGCTTGATCATGCCCCCGGTGAAGCTCGGCTATGGCACCAGAGCCGGGGAGGTGACCGAGCGGCACATTGCCTTCTACCGCCGGAGGGCCGAGGGCGGTGTGGGCCTCATCGTCACCGAACCCATGTATATCGCCCCCAACGGCAAGGAGATCCCCACCCAGCTCGGTCTCCACGAGGACCATCTGGTGGAGGGGCTCAAGAGGTTGGTCGAGGCGGTCCACGATGCAGGGGGGAGGATCGCCGCCCACATCAACCACGCCGGCCGGGCCGCCAACCCGAAGCTCGTCCCAGAGGCCGAAAGGGTATCCTCCTCAGCGGTACCGTGTCCCTCCAACGGCGTCATCCCGAGGCCCCTCACCTTGAAGGAGATCCCCCGCTACGTAGACCTCTTCGCCCAAGGGGCCCGCAGGGCCCGCGAGGCGGGCTTTGACGCCGTGGAGATCCCCTTCAGCCACGGCTACCTCATCCACCAGTTCCTCTCCCCCCACAGCAACCGTCGGGAGGACGAATACGGAGGGGACTTCGAGGCCAGGCTCCGTTTCGGGCGCGAGGTGATCGCCGCGGTCAAAGGGGCCGTCGGGGAGGACTTCCCCATCATCGTCAGGATCAACGCCAAGGACTATGTGGAAGGGGGGCTTGAGTTGGAGGACGCCCTCAGGCTGGCGCCAGAGCTTCAGAGGATGGGCATTTCGGCCCTGAGCGTCACCTCCGGGACGATGTGTGAGTCCGTCCCCTTCTGTCTCTACCCCATAGGGACCCCCAAGGCCAACCTCCTCCCCATGGCCTCCAGGATAAAGGCCCAGGTGTCGATCCCGGTGGCTGTGGCCGGCAGGGTCCGCACCCCCGGCCTCGCCCGGAAGGCCCTCGAGCGGGGCCAGGCCGATCTCATCGGCCTGGGTAGGCCCCTTCTGGCAGATCCCGACCTACCCCGCAAGGCCCGGGAGGGCAGGGAGGAGGCCATCGTCCTCTGTGCGGCCTGTCATCAGGGTTGCTTGGCCGAGCTGAGGAAGGGGCAGAGTACCTCCTGCATGTTCAACCCCGAGACGGGGAGGGAGGCCGAGGTGAGGGTCGCCCCCGCCGAGCGCCGCCGCAAGGTCATGGTGATCGGGGGAGGCCCCGGGGGGATGGAGGCGGCGCTGGTGGCGGCCAGGCGCGGCCATCGGGTGGACCTTTACGAGAGGGAGGACCGGCTTGGGGGCATGTTCCTGCTGGCCACCAAGGTGCCCCACAAGGAGGAGTTCGCCGACTACATCAGGACCATGGACGTCCTGCTGCGGGAGGCCGGGGTCAGGGTCCACCTCCGGAGGGAGGTGGACCCAGGGCTTGTGAGGCGTGAGGCCCCCGACGCAGTGGTCGTGGCCACCGGGGCCGAGCCCGTGGTGCCTCCCTTCCCTGGGCTGCAGGAGGTCCCCTGGAGCACGGCCTACGACCTCCTGGCGGGGAAGGTGGAGCTCGAGGCCGGGGAGGTGTTCATCATCGGTGCCGGGACCACGGGCCTCGAGACGGCCGAGTACCTCGCCCGTCAGGGGATGAGGTGCACCGTGGTGAGGCGCAGGGACGTGCTGGGCGACAAGCTCGATATGCTCATACGGAACATGCTCCTCAAGAGGCTGAAGGAGCTGGGAGTCGAGGTCCTGACGGGCCTGGAGGTGGTGAGGCTCGAACCGATCCCCCGGGGGACGAGGATTATAGCGAGGTCCTATCCCGAGGGGACTGGAGAACGGATCTTCGAAGCCGATGTGATCCTGTTGGCCATGGGGTTGAGGTCCCGGAGGGACCTGGCCGAGACCTTGAGGGGGGAGGTTGAGCTTTACGAGGTAGGGGATTGCGTCAAGCCGCGGGAGGCCCTGGACGCCATCAGGGAGGGGTTTGAGGTAGGACTCAAGCTCTGAGGGGATGAGGGTCAGCCGGTTCTTCAGTAAGGGTCTCCCCTACCTCATCACGGCGGTGGCCGTCCTGGGGGTCCTCACCGGAGCGACCTCGGGGCCCCTCCGGTGTCTCAAGGTCGCCGTGTTGCCCCTGCTCTTCCTGATGATCTTTCCCATGGCCATGGGGATCAGGCTGGAGTACCTGTGGCACGCCACCGTAAACCTCAGGCTCCTCAGCGCATCGGTGGTGGGCAACTCCGTGGTGAGTCCTCTCTTGGGACTGCTGCTTACGGGGCTCCTGCTGAGGGATCATCCGGAGCTGGCCGGAGGTTTCCTCCTGCTGAGCACCATACCCACCGGGGGGATGGCGGCCGCATGGGTGGGCTTCGCCAGGGGAAATGTCGCCCTCATCTTGGTCATGGTGGCCCTCAACCTCCTGCTGGCCATAGGTGCCGTCCCCCTGTTGATGGGCTATTTGGCCAGGAGCTACGTAGCCGTCGACCCCCTCTTCATCCTCAAGAAGATCGCCCTCATCGTCGTCATCCCCCTGGCGGCTGGGAACCTGACCCGTCGGTTCCTCGTGCACTCTCTGGGAGAGGAGGCCTACAGGCAGAGGGTCCGTCCCCTCCTCCCCGCCTTCTCGAGCCTCGGGGCCTTGGGGATAGTCTTCATCGCCACCAATCTTCACGCCCTGGCCTTCCTGCGGAGGCCCGCCATATTGCTGCAGATCGTCCTTCCCATCGTCCTGTTCTATCTGCTGCTCTACCTGTGGGTCCTCATCATAGACCGCTCCGGCTACTGCCGGACCTATGAGAACGAGGTGGCCCTCCTCTACAGCCTCGTGACCAAGAACCTCACCATAGCCTTGGCCCTGGCCCTGACCAGTTTCGGGGGACTGGCGGTCCTGATGCCGGCTGTGGCCTATCCAGTCCAAGCCCTGGCAGCCGCCTTCTTCGTCCACCTGGCCCCGAGGGTCCTCAAGGTCCCGAGGGCCGCCCTCAGCCCTTGAGGCCGAGACTTAAGGGCCGCAAAAGTGCTAAAATAGCCACAAAGAAGCGCCTGCGGAGGTGTCCGAATGGCCGAGAGCGTGGTTCAGGTGAGCATCGAAGAGGAGATGAGGCGCTCCTACATGGAATACGCCATGAGCGTCATCATCGGCCGGGCCCTGCCCGACGTAAGGGATGGCCTCAAGCCGGTCCAGAGGCGTATCCTCTACGCCATGTACAGCATGGGCAACTATTGGAACAAGCCCTTCCGGAAGTCGGCCCGTGTCGTGGGCGACGTGATAGGCAAGTACCACCCCCACGGTGATGCCGCCGTCTACGACACCCTGGTCCGGATGGCCCAGGACTTCACCCTCCGTTACCCTCTGATCGAGGGGCAGGGAAACTTCGGCTCGGTGGACGGCGACTCCCCCGCCGCCATGCGCTACACGGAGGTGAGGCTCACGGCCCTGGCCCACGAACTGCTGGCCGACATCGAGAAGGAGACCGTGGACTTCGGCCCCAACTACGACGGCTCCCTGGAGGAGCCCCTGGTGCTACCCGCCCGCTTCCCCAACCTCCTGGTCAACGGTTCCTCGGGGATCGCAGTGGGGATGGCCACCAACATCCCCCCGCATAACCTGCGGGAGGTGATCGAGGCCTGTTGCGCCTACATCGAGAACCCGGAGATCACCCTGGAGGAGCTGATCCAAAGCGTGCCCGGCCCTGACTTCCCCACCGGAGGGATCATCTGTGGTAGGGAGGGCATCGAGAGCGCCTACCGCACCGGCAAGGGGGTCCTCCGGATAAGGGCCCGGGCCTTCGTGGAGAGGGAGGGGGGCAGGGCCAGGATAGTGGTCACCGAGCTCCCCTACCAGGTCAACAAGGCCCGGTTGGTGGAGAAGATCGCGGAGCTGGCCCAGTCTAAGAAGATCGAGGGGATAGCAGAGGTCCGAGACGAATCGGACCGGGAAGGGCTCCGGGTGGTGATCGAGCTGAGGAAGGACGAGGTGGCCGAGGTAGTCCTGAACCAGCTCTACAAGCTTACACCCCTTCAGGTCTCCTACGGCGTGATCCTGCTGGCCCTCGTGGAGGGCAGACCCGTGCTGCTGGGCCTCAAGGACCTGATAGGCCACTTTGTGGAGCACCGCAAGGAGGTGGTGAGGCGGCGATCTCGCTTCGAGCTGCGGGAGGCCGAGCGCAGGGCCCACATCCTCGAGGGGTTCCTCAGGGCCCTGGACGTCATCGATGAGATCATCGCCCTCATCAAGGCCTCCGAGACCCCCCAGGAGGCCAGGGAGGCCTTGATGAGGCGCTTCGACTTCTCCGAGGTCCAGGCCCAGGCCATCCTGGAGATGAGGCTCCAGAGGCTCACGGGCCTTGAGAGGGACAAGATCTCCGAGGAGTTCGATGAGGTCTCCCGGAGGATCCTCCGCTTGAAGCAGATCCTGGCCGACGAGAGGGTGCTGGAGGGGGTGGTGGTGAAGGAGCTCCGCGAGGTGGCCGAGCGCTTCGCCGATCAGAGGCGGACGGAGATCGTGGCCGAAAGCGCTGAGATCCAGCTCGAGGACCTGATCGCCGACGAGGAGGTGGTGGTGACCATCACCCACTCCGGCTATGTGAAGCGGACCCCCGCGGACCAGTACCGCCGTCAACGCAGAGGGGGCAGGGGGCGGCTGGGGGTGTTGCTGAAGGACGGCGACTTCGTGGAGCAGATCTTCGTGGCCTCGGCCCGTTCTCACATGCTCTTCTTCACCGATCAGGGGCGGGCCTACGGCCTGAAGGTCCACGAGATCCCCCAGATGGCCCCCTCTGCCAAGGGGAAGGCCCTGGTGAACCTTCTGTCGCTGAGGCCCCAGGAGGTGGTCACGGCCGTGCTGGCGGTCCGGGATTTCTCCCAAGGCTCCGTGGTCCTCGCCACCAGGGGTGGCACCGTGAAGAGGACCCCCCTGGAGGACTTCCGCAACGCCCGTTCAGGGGGCATCCTGGCCCTGAACCTCCAAGAGGAGGATCGCCTGGTGGGGGTCAAGGGGCTCGGCGACGCCGAAGACCTGCTGCTCGCCACCAAGGGCGGCCACGCCATCCTCTTCTCCAGCTCCCAACTGCGGCCCATGGGGAGGACTGCCCAGGGCGTCAGGGGGATATCCCTGCGGCCGGGGGATGAGGTGGTGGCCATGGCGAGGTTGCACCCAGGCGGTACCGTCCTCACGGTCACCGAAGGGGGATACGGGAAGAGGGTCCCGGTGGAGGCCTTCAGGCGCCAGAGGCGGGGAGGGCAGGGGGTCACGGCTGTACGGGTCACCCCGAGGAGTGGCCCCGTGGTGGGCATGCTCTTCCTGGAAGGGGACGAGGACCTGTTTCTCACCTCATCGGGGGGCAAGATCCTGAGGATCGCGGCCCAAAACATCCCCCTTCAGGGTAGGTACTCCACCGGCGTAAAGCTGATGGACCTCCTCGAGGGGGAGACAGTTACGGGGGTGGCCGCCCTCAGGGGATGACCTTCCTCCTTCGCAGAAATTCGATCTTGACAAGCGAGGAAGAAAGGTGTTTAATTTGGCTCCGAGATTGTGAAGATAGTCACTTGCCCCAAAAAATAAAAAGTTAAGGAGGGAGGAGATGCCTTACGATCCTACCAAGATGGCTGATTGGCAGATAGCGGCTGAGGCGGAAAAGAGGATGCCCACCCCCGAGGAATGGCGGGACAAGCTGGGCCTTGAGAAGGACGAGGTGATCCCCTATGGCAGGATCTGCAAGCTCGACTTCCGCAGGATCTACGAGCGCCTTAAGGACAAACCGGACGGCAAGTACATCGAGGTGACGGCCATAACCCCGACGCCCTTGGGGGAGGGGAAGACCACCACCACTATGGGGCTCCTCGAGGGCCTGGCCAAGCGCGGCAAGAACGTGGGCGGTGCCATCCGTCAGCCCTCTTCCGGTCCCACCTTCAACATCAAGGGCACGGCAGCAGGGGGCGGCAACGCCCTCCTGATTCCCATGACGGAGTTCTCCCTGGGGTTGACTGGGGACATAGATGCCATCACTAACGCCCACAACCTCGCCATGGTGGCCCTTACGGCCAGGCTTCAGCACGAGTTCAACTACTCCGATGAGGAGCTCGCCAAGAGGAACCTCAGGAGGCTCAACATCGATCCCCGTCGGCCCGAGATGAGGTGGGCCATCGACTTCTGCGCCCAGGCCTTAAGGCGTGTCATCATCGGCATCGGCGGCAAGATGGACGGGTTCATGATGGAATCTGGGTTCCAGATCACCGTCTCCTCCGAGATCATGGCCATCCTCTCCATCGCCATGGACCTCAAGGACCTCC
>QMLK01000068.1 GCA_003646705.1 Deltaproteobacteria bacterium
CCAAGCTCCACCAGGACATAGGCCAATTGGCCAGGATCACCTCGGAGCTGCAGAAGACGGCCATGGCCCTGCGGATGGTGCCCATTAGGCAGACCTTCCAGAAGATGATCCGCCTGGTCCGCGACTTGGCGAAGAAGTCGGGCAAGAGGGTTCAACTGCAGATGGAGGGGGAGGAGACCGAGATAGACCGCAACATGGTGGAGGAGATCTACGAACCCTTGGTGCACATGGTGCGAAACGCCATAGACCACGGCATCGAACCCCCTGAAGAGAGGCGGGCTCGGGGGAAGCCAGAGGAGGGGACCGTCCTCTTAAGGGCCTACCACAAGGGGGGCAACATCGTCATTGAGATCTCCGATGACGGCCGAGGGCTTGACCGGGAGAAGATCCTCAAGAGGGCGAGGGAGCAGGGCCTGGTGGCCGAAGGGGAGGAGCTGTCGGACAAGGAGGTCCTCCACCTCATCTTCCGTCCGGGCTTCTCCACCGCCGAGGAGGTCACCGATGTCTCGGGCCGCGGGGTGGGGATGGACGTGGTCAAGAAGGCGGTGGAGAAGCTGAGGGGGAGGATAGAGGTGGAGTCGACGCCGGGGGAGGGCTCTACCTTCACCCTGAGGTTGCCCCTGACCTTGGCCATCATCGACGGCATGGTCCTGAGGGTGGGGGATGAGCGCTGTATCTTGCCCACCCTCTCCATCCAGGAGGCCCTGAAGCCCTCCAAGGAGCAGTGCTTCACTGTCACGGGCAAGGGGGAGATGATCAAGGTGAGGGATGAACTCTTACCCTTGGTGAGGCTCCATGCGCTCTTCGGCCTCCCGGATGGCCGCCCACCGTGGGAGGCCTTGGTCATCGTGGCCGAGAGCGAGGGCAGGAAGAAGTGCCTCTTGGCCGATGAGGTCCTCGGGAAGCAGGAGGTGGTGATCAAGAGCTTGGGGGAGGCCTTTGGGGCCGTCAAGGGGGTGGCTGGTGGGGCCATCATGGGCGACGGCAGGGTAGGTCTGATCCTCGATGTGGCGGGGATCTTCAAGCTCAGCGAAGAGGGGGAGTTGGCATGAAGTTCATCCCTTTGGGGACGAGGGAGAAGTTCTTCCTCTGCGGGGTGGCCCTCGGAGGGGTCCTCCTTCTGGGGGCTCTGGGTCTTATCCTCCCCGGACTGAGGGACGAGGTGGTCATAGGGGCCATGCTCTCCTTGGCCGCCGTGGGGGTCCTTCTGCTCCTGCAGGCCTATAGGGGCTTGCTCAGGCGCAGCAGGGAGGTGGCCGATGCCCTCAAGGACCTCAGGGAGGGCGATCGCCCTGCGTCCCTGGTCCCCGGGGACGGCCTCTTCGGTCCCTTGATCCAAGCGGTGGTGGGGCTTCGGGAGGAGCTCGAGGGGATGAGGGATGGGATGAGATCTGCACGGAGGGCGCTTGAAGCAAAGCAGCAAGAGCTCAATCAGCAGGGGCTGTGGTTCGATTGCTTCAGGAGGCAGATCCAGAGGAGGTATCAACTGCTGCAGGAGAAGGTAGCAAGCCTCGAGGCATACCTCAGCAGGCTCGCTGAGGGCGACTACCGAGGGGAGGGCCCAGGCCTGGAGGATGGGTCGAGGTCCGAGGGAAGGGGGGAGGAGGTGAAGGAGGTGGTGGAGGTCGCCTATGGATTCCTGGAGTTGTACCACCGGCAGGAAGAGGAGGGGATCTTGAGTCCAGAGGAGGCCCAGGAGCGGGCGAAGGAGGCCCTCAGGAGGCTGCGCTTCGGCCCCCAGGGGGAGGACTACCTCTGGATCCAGGACTTCGACGCCTTGGTCCTCATGCATCCCCTTCGGAGGGACCTCGAGGGAAAGGACGGGAAGGACCTTCGCGACCCCAAGGGGAAGGCCTTCCTCTTGGAGGCCTCCCAGCTCTGCCGTCAACGTGGGGAAGGCTTCATCCATTACCATTGGCATCACCCCGATGATCGGACGAAGGTCAGCCCCAAGGTCGCCTATGTAAAGGCCTTTAAGCCCTGGAATTGGATCGTCGGGGCCGGCATATACGCGGTGGAGGAGGAGATAGGACAGCTGAGGGGCTTGCAGGAGGCCTTGGAGGGGATGGCGTCCCGCCAGAGGGAGCTCCTGATCCATGTGTCGACCTCCGCCGGTCAAGTCGCCACGGCGGCCTCGCAGGTGGCCGAGGCGAGTCAACAGCTGGCCGAGGGGGCTTCGGAACAGGCCTCCTCCCTTGAGGAGACCTCCAGTTCCATGGAGGAGGTGGCCTCCATGGCCAGGAGCAACGCCCAAGGGGTCCAAGAGGCCAAGGGCCTTATGGAGGAGAACAGGGCAGTGAGGGCCAAGACCAAGGCCTCTTTGGAGCGCCTTATCGGGGCGATGGAGGAGATAGCCTCTGCCAGCGAGAGGACCCAGAGGATAGTGAAGACGATAGACGAAATCGCCTTCCAGACCAATCTCCTGGCCCTGAACGCCGCCGTGGAGGCCGCCCGGGCCGGTGAGGCGGGTGCCGGCTTCGCGGTTGTGGCCGATGAGGTGAGGGCCTTGGCCCAGCGCAGCGCCGAGGCCGCCCGTCAGACGGCGGAGCTGATAGAGGACATGAGGCAAAAGGTCGACGAAGGGAAGGGCTTGCTCAACACCACCGCCGAAGAGTTTTCGTCCTTGGACGAGAGGTCGGCCAAACTCGGCGAGATCATGGCGGAGATCGCCGCCGCCAGCCACGAACAGGCAGAAGGGGCGGAACAGGTGAGGGAGGCCCTCGAGAGGATGGATCGGGTGACCCAACAGGTGGCCGCCAACGCCGAGCAGAGCGCCTCTGCCGCTGAGGAGATGAAGGCACAGGCCGAAGAGCTGAGGCGGTTGGTGGCCTACTTCAAGGTGGACGAAGGATCACAAGAGGAGACGCCCCTCGAAGGGCAGAGGGTGGGCTACGGGGTCTGAGATGGAGGAACGGCGCAAGAGGACTCGGGTTGCCTTCAGGGGCAGGGTTGGCCTCAAGATGCCCGGGGGTTCCTTTCGGGAACTGCCCCTGAGGGACATAAGCCTGAAGGGGCTCTACGCCTTCTCAGAGGACGAGGTACCCGTAGGTCTTGAGTGCGAGGCGAGGATAAAGCTGTCAGGGGACGATGACCTGAGGATAAAGGCCAAGGTGGTGAGATCGGACGGCAGAGGTATAGGTATGGTCTTCGAGGAGATGGAGCCGGAGGTCTTCCAGAGGCTCAAGAGGTTGGTGGAGCTCAACGCGGAGGACCCTGACAGGATACAGGACGAGCTCGGGGAGTCGATGGCCTGAGGATGAACGCGGGAGCCATCGCCATACCAGAGATCTCAGAGAGCGAGTTCCGGAAGTTGAGCGCCTTGATATATGAGCGCTGCGGCATCAAGTTGGGGCCGGAGAAGAAGGCCCTCTTGCAGTCGCGTTTGAGCAAGGTCCTGAGGAAGGAGGGCATCCCCTCCTACGAGGACTATTACCGGCGGGTCATATCCGATCGTTCCGGGCGGGAGCTCATCAGGCTCATAGACTTGATCACGACCAATTTCACCCATTTCTTTCGCGAGCATCAGCATTTTCGATACCTGCGGGAGCATATCCTGCCGGAGATGAGGGAGTTGGGGGCCAAGGGCATCTACATATGGTCGGCGGGCTGTGCCACGGGGGAGGAGCCTTACAGCATCGCCATCACCCTCCTGGAGAGCCCAGGGGTGATGGATTGGCGAAAGGAGATCTTGGCCAGCGACGTCTCCACTCAGGCCCTGGAGTTCGCCAGGGAGGGGGTCTATCCAGAGGAGAGGCTCAAGGGGGTGCCTCCCGAGTGGAGGCGTAAGTACTTCCTCAAAGAGGGCGACCGTTACCGGTTGAAGGATCGGGTGAGGAGGATGGTGGAGTTCAGGCGGTTCAACCTCCTGTCGCCGCCCCCCTGGAGGGGCTGTTTCGACGTGATCTTCTGCCGCAACGTGATGATCTACTTCGACCAACCCACCAAGAGGAGGGTCCTCGGTTCGCTCCTTCAGGCCTTGAAGCCCGGAGGCTACCTCTTCGTGGGCCATGCCGAGAGCCTCCTCAGGCTTGGCGACGGGTTTCGTTATGTCAAACCGTCCATCTACCGGAGAGAGACATGAACATCGTGGTCGGCATCGGCGATTACAAGGTGACCAAGGAACCATCGGTCACCCTCATTACCTACAGCCTCGGTTCCTGCATAGGCGTTACGGTCTACGATCCGGTGGCTAAGGTCGGGGGGATGCTCCACTTCATGCTGCCGGAGTCCCGCATCAACCCTGAGAGGGCCATAGAGCGGCCCGCTATCTTCGCCGATACAGGCCTTCCGCTCCTCTTGAAGGAGTGCGAGAAGCTCGGGGCGGACAGGAAGAGGATTCAGGTGAAGGTGGCTGGAGGGGCCCAGATCCTGGACGCCAGCGACTACTTCAAGATCGGCAAGCGCAACTACGTGGCTGTGCGGAAGATCCTCTGGCAGGAGGGTATCCTCATAAGCGGCGAGGAGATAGGGGGGGTCCTCAACAGGACCATGGCCCTGGAGATGCCCACGGGCAAGGTCTGGGTGAAGATCTCAGGTGATGGGGTAAAGGAGCTATGAGGGACGCGAGGAAGATAATCAGTTCCATAGAGCAACTGCCGCCTTTCCCTCAAGTGGCCCTGAAGGTCATGGAGATGGTCCAGGACGAGGACATCTCCTTCAGGGAGTTGGCCAAGGTGATCCAACTGGATCAATCCATGACCGCCAACCTGCTCAAGATCTGCAACTCCCCCTTCTTCGGTCTGAGGCGCAAGGTCTCCTCGGTGCAGGAGGCCTTGGTCTACCTCGGACAGAAGTACTTCATGGAGGTGATCATGGAGATGGCCTCCGCTGGCTACTTCCGGGAGGGCCAAAGGGGTTACGATCTGGCCAAGGGCGAGCTTTGGCGCCATTCGGTAGCCTGTGCCTTAGCGAGTCAGCTCCTCGAGAAAGAGATCGGCCTTCAGGAGAGTTCTTTGCTTTTCACCACTGCGCTGTTGCACGACATAGGTAAGGTGGTCCTGAGCGAGTTCGTGGCTGAGGCCCTCGAGGACATAAGGAGGAGGGTGGACGAAGGGGCCTCCTTCCTCGAGGCCGAAGAGGAGGTCCTGGGGGTGGATCACGCGGCCCTGGGGGGCATGATCGCCGAGCGCTGGTCCTTCCCGGAGGAGATGGTTCGGACCATCCGCCTCCACCACCGCCCCGAGGAGGACTGGGAGGGTCTCACCCCCCTCGTCTACTTGGCCGACATCCTTTGCCTCCAGATGGGGATAGGCACAGGGGTGGATGGACTCCAGTACAGGGCGAAGGATGAGGTCCTGCGGCGCTTCGGGTTGGGGGACCGCGACCTCATGGGGGTTATGGTGGAGCTGGAGGCGAGGCTCGAGCAGGCAGAGGCCATGATAAACCTGAACTGAAGGAGACGGCCATGGGGTTCAGCGTCTTGATAGTAGATGACTCCCTTTCCATGAGGAAGCTGATAAAGAAGGTGATCGAGCTCTCCGGCTTCGACGTAGAGGAGTTCCTCGAAGCGGCCAACGGTCGAGAGGCCTTGCAGTTGCTCGAGGATCACTGGGTCGACCTGGTGCTGTGCGACATCCACATGCCGGAGATGGACGGCTTGGAGCTCCTTCGGCGGATGAGGCAGGAAGAAGTCCTCGGGCGCATCCCTGTCATCATGATCAGCACGGAGGGAAGGGAGGAGGTCTTGAAGGAGGCCCAGGAGCTCGGGGCGAAGGGCTACGTCAAGAAGCCCTTCAGCCCTGAGAAGATAAGGGAGACCATGGACAGGGTGATGGGGGAGGAGTATGCAAGAGGCGCTGATAGGTAGACTCAAAGAGGTCCTTTCGGACGTGATGGAGAAGATGTTCTACATGGTCCCAGACGACCTGGAGGGGGAGTCGCCCTCCAGGGATGGAGAGTACCTGGCCGAGATCTCCATCGAGGGCAAGAGGCGCATCACCCTTCAGTTCCTCTTGCCCGAGTCCTTGGCCAAGCAGATGGCCTCCAACTTCCTGCCAGGCGGGGAGCCCTCGGAGGAGATGGTCCAGGACGTCCTCCGAGAGATGGCCAATATGGTGGGCGGCAACCTCATAAGCGGCATGGGGGGGGATTGGCGACTGGGGCTGCCCCAGGTCCACCAGGGGGTCGAGGCCTACGGGGCGGGGCTCGGCCGGGAACCCGTCTGCGAGTTCGACGTCGAGGGG
>QMLK01000069.1 GCA_003646705.1 Deltaproteobacteria bacterium
CCCTACCTCGAGGCGGCAGCAGAGCTCGGCCTTGGACAGCTCGACCCCAAGGGGGTGAAGGTCCTGGAGGTCAAGACCTGAATGCAGTGGCTCATAGAGCTGGACAAGGCCGCCTTCCTTTGGCTCAACAACTGCCTGGCCTCCGATCCCCTCGACCCCCTCTTCCACCTGTGGAGCTATCTGGGCAATGGCGGGGTCGCCCTGGCCATGGTGGCAGCCGGGGCCCTGGTTCTCAAGAGGCCTAAGTTCCTCAAGGACCACCTCCCTTGGATCGCCCTCGGGGCGCTGCTCGGGGGGCTGATGGTCCACCTGCTCAAGGACCTGGTGGGTAGGGACAGACCGGTGGAGGGGTTCGCCCCCCTGATACAGGCGGGCAAGGTGCAGCTGCACCTCGTAGGGACGATCCTCTCCCGGGGTTCCTTCCCCTCGGGCCACGCCCAGGTGGCCTTCACCGTCGCCACCTACCTCTCCCTGCTGCTTCGCCGATGGAGCCCGTTGCTGTTGCTGCTGGCCTTGGGGGTGGCCCTGTCGAGGATCTACATGGGGGTCCATTACCCCCTGGATGTGATCGTGGGTGGGGCCTTGGGGGCGATCAGCGCTTGGTTGCTCTTCAGGATCAGGGGGATGGTCCTCGCCCGATGGCGGAGGGGTCAGTCCCTGTAGAGGCCGTGTCTCAGGATGTATTCCTCCACCCTCTGGGGCACCAGGTAGCGGATCGATCTGCCCCGCTTCACCGCCTCCCTCACCTGGGTGGAGGAGACCCCGATGGGGGTGACCGGTAGGAACTGCACCTTGGTCCCTGAGGGGTGAAGGTAGAGCCCCTCTTTGGCCCTTCGATAGCCCAAGGCCTCGATCACCTTGAGGCCCTCTTCCGCCTCCCGGCGCCTCATCACGGCGAAGTTCGAGAGGCTGAGGAGCCTCCGGTAGTCCTTCCAGGTCTCTATCTCCGAGAAGGCGTCGGCCCCCAAGATGAAGAAGATCTCCGCCTCGGGCATGGCCTCCCGGAAGTGGGCCACCGTCTCCACCGAATAAGAGGGCCCGTCCTTCTTGAGCTCTACATCCGAGGGCTCAAAGCGGGGGTTCCCCTCCAGGGCCATCCTCAGCATCTCCCAGCGATGCCCTTCAGAGGCGTGGGCCCGTCCCCCCTTGTGGGGGGGGTGGGCCGCCAGGACGAACAGCACCCTCTCAAGCCCCAGGGCCTCGGCCACCTCCTCGGCTGACCTCAGGTGACCTATGTGGACGGGGTCGAAGGTGCCCCCGAAGAGCCCTATCCTACGAGGTCCTGATTTGGCCGTCCCCATAGACGATGAACTTGGTGGTGGTGAGGTCCTCAACCCCCATGGGGCCGAAGGCGTGCAGTTTCGTGGTGCTTATGCCGATCTCGGCCCCGAGGCCGAATTGGTAGCCGTCGCTGAAGCGGGTGGAGGCGTTGACCAGCACGGTCGATGAGTCCACCTCCCGGAGGAAACGCTGGGCGTTGCGGTAATCCGAGGTGATGATGGCCTCGGTGTGCTTGGACCCGTACTTCAGGATGTGCCCTATGGCCTCCTCTATCCCCTCCACTACCCTTACGGCCAGGATCAGGTCCAGGTACTCGGCGTACCAGTCCTCCTCGGTGGCCTCCTTGATCCCGGGGACCAGCTCCCTCGTCCTCGGGCATCCCCTCAGCTCCACCCCGGCGGACCGGAAGCGCTCGGCCATGGGGGGGAGGAACTTCGGGGCTATCTCCCGGTGTACGAGCAGGGTCTCCATGGCGTTACAGACCCCCGGCCGCTGGACCTTGGCGTTGAAGCAGATCTCCAGGGCCATCTCAAGCTCCGCGGAGGCATCCACGAAGATGTGGCAGACCCCCTTGTAGTGCTTGATCACGGGGATGCGGGACCGCTCCACCACGAACTTGATGAGCCCCTCGCCCCCGCGGGGGATGATCACGTCGATGTACTCCTCCAGCTTCAACATCTCCTCCACGGCCCGCCGATCGGTGAAGGGGACCACCTGGACCGCCTCCGAAGGGACCCCAGCGGCTTCCATGGCCTCTTGCAGTACCTTGGCGATGGCCAGGTTGGAGTTTATGGCCTCCGAGCCCCCCCTGAGGATCACGGCGTTTCCCGCCTTCAGGCACAGGGCGGCGGCGTCCGCCGTGACGTTGGGCCTGGACTCGTAGATCACCCCGATGACCCCGAGGGGGATCCTCATCTTGCCCACCAGCAGCCCGTTGGGCCGTCGCCACATCTTGACCACCTGTCCCACCGGGTCGGGCAAGGCCGCGATCTCCCTCAGCCCCTGGGCCATGCCCTCGATCACCGCCTCCGAAAGGGTCAATCGGTCGATCATCGCCGCCGAGAGGCCCTTCTTCTGGGCGTACTCGAGGTCCTTTTCGTTTTCGGCCATGAGGAAGGCCTTCTCCCGCAGGAGCCCTTCGGCCATCCTCAGCAGGGCATCGTCCTTGACCCGCGAGGAGAGGGCTGCGAGGCGGGGGGACGCCTCCTTGGCGGCACGGGCTATCCTCAAGACCTCCTCCCTGAGATCCATGGGCGACCTCCTCCACAGGCTTGAGGGGAAGATATCACGCCGCCAGAGGTTTTGACAAGGAAGGTGCCCGGGTGTAAGAAAGACGGGGTGATAGACTTTCACACCCATATCTTTTCGCCCTATGCCAGGGACCACCGGGAGGAGCTGGCCGAGCGGGATCGCACCTTCGGGTCCATCTACGCCGACCCCAAGGCGAGGATGGCCGGGATGGAGGAGTTAATCGGGATGATGGATGAGGAGGGGCTGGAACGGGCCGTGGTGTGCGGCTTCCCCTGGGAGGAGGTGGAGGACTGCCGCAGGGAGAATGACTACCTGCTCGAGTCAGCGGCCCGTTACCCGCAGAGGCTCATCCCCTTCGTAACCTTCCCCTTCAGCCCCGAAGGGCTGCGGGAGCTCGAGCGCTGCTTGAGAGGGGGTGCCCGAGGGGCCGGGGAGCTGGCCCCGGGGACCTACGGCCAGGAGCCCCTCCCCTCCGATCTCCTCAGGGAGGTCTTCCAGGCCATAAGGGAGGCCGGGATCGTGGCCCTGGTACACGTCAACGAACCGGTGGGACATCCCTATCCCGGCAAGGGCGGGCTGGGGCTTAAGGAGGTGGAGAGGCTGGTGGAGGCCGCCCAGGGGGTGAAGCTGGTCCTGGGACACCTCGGGGGAGGTCTTCTCTTCTACGAACTCATGCCCGAGGTGGCCGCCCTCTGCAAGGACGTCCGTTACGACACGGCGGCCCTCCCCCTCCTTTACGATCACCGGGTCTGGAGGGTCGCCCAGGAGGTGGCGGGAGAGAAGCTGCTCTTCGGCTCGGACTTCCCATTGCTCGGGCCTCGGCGGTACCTCAAAGGGATGGAGGAGGCCGGCCTCGATCGCCTCCAGATGGAGGCCATCTTGGAGGGGAACGCCAGGAGGCTTTTGGGATGTTGACGCGCAGGGATTTCCTGAGGGTCGCTGCCAAGGGGGCCCTATGTCTCTCCTTCCTTCCGCTTTTGCCCCGTCGGTCCTCCGCACAGGACCTCGGTTGGACCTCCCCCATCAGGTCCCCCTATTACATCCCCCTGGAGGGCGAGGCCGTCCAATGTACCCTCTGTCCCAGGGGCTGTGTGCTGGAGCACGGCGAGCGGGGCCATTGCGAGGTGCGGGAGAACCGCCACGGAGAGCTCTGGACCTTGGCTTACGCCAACCCCTGTGCCCTTCACATAGACCCCATCGAGAAGAAGCCCTTCTTCCACGTCCTGCCGGGGGCCGACTGCCTCTCCTACGCTACGGCCGGCTGCAACTTCGACTGCCTCTTCTGCCAGAACTGGCAGATCTCCCAGACCTCCCCTGATAAGACCCGCAACCTCCGCGTCTCCCCCGAGAAGATGGTCTCCCTGGCCAAGGGCTATCGCTGCCCCGCCATAGCCGCCACCTACACCGAGCCCACCGTCTTCTTCGAGTACAACCTCGAGGTGGCACGCATAGCAAAGGACCAAGGTGTCCTCTTCACCTTCCACTCCAACGGCTTCATCAACCCCGAGCCCCTCCAGGCCCTGCTCCCCTATTTGGGGGCTGCCTGTGTGGACCTCAAGGCCTTCAGCAGTTCCTTCTATCGCCGGATGAGCAACGGGGAGCTCGAGCCGGTGCTCGAGACGCTCAAGGCCATCCACGGCAGGGGGGTCCACCTCGAGGTGGTGAACCTGGTCATCCCCAAGGAGAACGACGACCCCGGGATGATCCGCGATATGTGCTCCTGGATAAAGGAGGAGCTGGCCCCGTGGGTTCCCCTGCACTTCAGCCGCTTCTTCCCCATGTACAAGTTGCGCTCCCTGCCCCCGACCCCCGTCAGGACCCTGGAGAGGGCCAGGGAGATCGCCCTGGAGGTCGGGCTCCAGTACGTCTACCTCGGGAACGTCCCAGGCCACCCTGCCGAGAACACCCACTGCCCTCGCTGTGGCGAGTTGTTGATCCAGAGGAGGGGGTTCTTCGTCCTGGAGAACAGGCTTCGGGGGGGATCGTGCCCCCGTTGCGGGAAGCGGATAGAAGGGGTATGGGGGATGCCTTCTTAAAGTTCCTGGGTACCGCCGGGGCTCGCGTGGTGGTCTTCAAGCAGTTGCGGGCCTCAGGGGGGCTGTGGCTTGAGCTGAACGGCACCCGGCTCCACATTGACCCCGGTCCGGGCGCTCTGGTGAGGGCCCTCTCCTCGAGGCCGAAGCTCGATCCGGCGAAACTCGACGCCTTGCTCCTCACCCACAGACATCTGGACCACTCGGCCGACATCAACGTGATGATCGAGGCCATGACCGAGGGGGGGAGGCGCAAGGGCGGGGTGCTCTTCGCCCCCGCGGACGCCCTGGACGAGGACCCGGTGGTCCTCAACTACGTGAGGGGGTACCTGGGGAAGGTGGAGGTCCTCGAGGAGGGCAAGAGCTACCGCGTCGGCGGGATCACCTTTTCGACCCCCCTGAGGCACAGACACTCGGTGGAGACCTACGGCCTGATCGTGGAGGGACGGATCGCCCTCATCTCTGACACCCTCTTCTTCCCAGACCTGATAGAGGCCTACAGGGGGGTGGAGGTCCTGGTGATAAACGTGGTCAGGGCCGGGGAGCGGGACGAGCGGATAGAACACCTCACCTTGGGGGACGCCAGGGAGCTCATCAAGGGGATAAGGCCCAAGAGGGCGATCCTCACTCACTTCGGGATGACCGTCCTTCGAGCTAAGCCCTGGGAGGTGGCCGAGGGCCTTTCGAGGGAGACAGGCTGCGAGGTCATCGCCGCCAGGGACGGCATGACCCTGGAGCTTTAGGCCCCGATGCATCAAAAGGGGATGTCCAAGACGACCTCTAACCTGTCCTTCAGGTTGATGGCCCTCTCCTTCAAGCTGAGGGACTGGGTCCTGCCGCGGCGGAGGATCCTGAGGGAGGTCGGGATAAGACGGGGGGACAGGGTGCTCGACTACGGCTGTGGCCCCGGCAGCTACATCGGCCCCTTGGCGGAGCTGGTGGGGGAGGAGGGGAGGATATACGCCCTGGACCTCCACCCCCTGGCCCTCCAGATGGTGCAAAGGATCGCCCTCCGCAAGGGCCTGAAGAACGTGGAGACCATCCCCTCGGACTGCAAGACCGGACTGCCAGGGGAGAGCATCGACGTGGTCCTCCTCTACGACGTCCTCCACGAGCTCAGCTCCAGGGACGATGTCCTGAGGGAACTGCACAGGGCCCTGAAGCCCCAGGGGGTCCTGTCCGTGATGGACCATCACATGAAGGAGGGGGAGGTCGTCTCTGCGGTCACAGGAGGTGGCCTCTTTCGGCTCTTGAAGAAGGGCAAAAGGACGCTCAACTTCTGCAAGGCCTGAAGGTCATATCTCCCTTTCCTCCCAGACCCACCCCTCCCCGTAGAGGGGGTGGAGATCCCCTTCGACCTCGAGGAGCCCCTCGGGCAGCTCGCCGACGAATCGGGAGGGCAGCCGCCTCGATGACCTCCCGAAGAGCCCCCTCCTCATGGCGAGGCTCAAGTAGAGCCCTTCCTTGGCCCTGGTCATCCCCACGTAGAAGAGGCGCCTTTCCTCCTCGAGCTCGCTGGGGTCCTTGAAGCGGAGGTAATGGGGCAGGAGGCCCTCCTCCAGCCCGACGATGAAGACCACCGGGAACTCGAGGCCCTTGGC